>NZ_JBQOUX010000126.1:0-24048 GCF_052216785.1 Streptomyces sp. JW3
CGGCAAGGGACGGCCGCGCCGCCACCTGCGTCCCCGGGCGCTATGCGGTGTACGTGACGACCTTCCCCGGGTTGAACAGGTGGAGCGGGTCCAGCGCGTCCTTCACGGCCCGGTTCAGAGCCAGCACCTCCGGGCCCAGCTCGGCGCTCAGCCCGTCCCGCTTCAACAGCCCCACCCCGTGCTCGCCGGTGACCGTGCCGCCCAGCTCCAGGGCCTCGGCGATGATCTCGTGGAAGGCGGCCTGGGCCCGTGCGCGGGCCGCCTCGTCGCCGGGCGGGGTGATCAGCAGCGGGTGCAGATTGCCGTCGCCGGCGTGCGCGATGTTGGCGATCAGGGTGTCGTGCCGCTCGGCGATCGCGTGGATGCGGCCCAGCATCTCGGGCACCGCCGCCTTGGGCACGCAGATGTCCTCGGTGAGCACCGGGCCGAGCCGCTCCAGCGCCGGGTAGGCCAGCCGCCGGGCGTCGAACAGGGCGTCCGCCTCGGTCTGGTCGGTGGAGCGGACGGCGTAGGTGGCCCCGCCCGCCTCGAAGCAGCGCCGCATCTCCTCGGCCTCCTGCTCACCGGCCGCGCCCGGCGCGTCGGTGCGGCCCAGCAGCACCACCTCCGCCTCGGTGGACAGGCCCATGTGCTTCCAGGCGTCGACGGCTTCCAGGCAGTGCCGGTCGACCAGTTCCAGGGCGGACGGGGTCAGCCCGGCGGCGGCCACCGCGGCGACCGCCCGGCCGGCGTCCACGATCGAGGAGAAGTACCCGGCGACGGTGTGCTCGGGCTGCCGCCGCGGGCGCAGCCGTACCGTCACCTCCGTGATCACCCCGAGGGTGCCCTCGGAGCCCACCAGCAGGCCGGTCAGGTCGTACCCGGCGACGCCCTTGGCGGTGCGCCGGCCGACCCGGACCAGGTCGCCGGCGGCCGTGACGAACTGGAGCCCGAGCACGTAGTCGCGGGTCACCCCGTACTTCACACAGCACAGGCCGCCCGCGTTGGTGGCGACGTTGCCGCCGATCGTCGACCAGGGCGCGCTGGCCGGGTCCGGCGGGTACCACAGACCCTGTTCGGCGCAGGCGGTGCGCAGGGTCTCGTTGACCACACCGGGTTCGACCACGGCGAGCCGCTCGACCGGGTCGAGTTCCTTGATGGCGGTCATCGCCTCGGTGGTCAGCACCACACAGCCGTCCACCGCGTTGGCGCCGCCCGACAGACCGGTGCCCGCGCCCCGGGTCACCACCGGCACCCCGTGGTCCCGGCAGATCCGGACCACCCGCTGGACCTCCTCGGCGGTGTGCGGACGGACCACGGCCAGCGGCGTGCCGTGCGGCGCCCATTCGGCCTCGTCGTGGGCGTAGCGGGCGGTGGCGTCCGGGCCGGTCAGCACCCGGCCGGGCGGCAGCTCGCGCAGCAGCCGGCCGGCCGGACCGCCGGGGTTCGTTTCGTTGTGCATGGGGTTCACGCTAAAAGGCCGCCGATGGGCACGGAAGTGCGGGGTCGCCGGCACCGGGTTAGTGTCGTGCCCGGAACAGGGCGCCGCTGCACCGGGTGTCCGCTCCGCGCGTTGGTGGTCCAAGGCCAAGACGCCCCGCTTCCCGCGGGGAGATGCAGGTGCGAGCCCTGCCCGACGCTCCACCGGCCGTCCGCTCAGCGCACCGCGACGGTCAGCCCCCGGATCTCGTACCCGCCGATCGCGTCCCGGAAGGCGACCCGGGGCGGCGCGGCCATCCGGACGCCGTCCAGGGCGGTCAGCCGGCTGAGGAAGATGTCGCTCTCCAGTACGGCGATGTGCGCGCCCGGACACCGGTGCGGCCCGTCGCCGAAGGTCAGCCCGGACCGGCCCGGCCCGAAGACCGGCTCCCGGTCCGGCCGCACCAGCAGCGGGTCGGCGCCGACCGCGCCCGGGTCGGTGTTGGCGTCGTCCAGGAACAGCTCCACGTACTCACCGGCCCGTACGGCGGCCGGTCCGCGCGGGGTGCGCAGCTCCAGGGCGGTGGTGGCCCGGCGGCGCAGCCGCGCCACCACCGGTTCCAGGCGCAGCAGTTCCTCCAGGACGGCCAGCCGTCCGGCCTCGTCCGCCGCCCGGTAGCGGGCCAGCAGCGCGTCGTCGGTGAACAGGTGCCAGGCGGCCAGGCAGATGAACTCGCGGGTGGTGACCATCCCGGCCGCCGCGAAGGTCAGGCACTCGCCGAGGATCTCCGCGTCCGAGCAGCCCTCGTCGAGCAGGTGGGAGATCAGGTCGTCGTGCGGGTGGCGGCGGTGGGCGCGGATCGCGGGGCGCACGTCGGCGAGGTGCACGCGCAGCCAGTTGACGTTCTGCCGCACCAGCCAGTACAGGCCCCGGGCACTGGTCAGGCCGGGCTCGCCGAACTCCGCGGGGAAGAAGCGCTCCAGCCGCCGGCGGACCCCGGGCCGGCCGTACCGCAGCCCGATCACCTCGCTGACCACCCCGATGGCCAGCTCGAACGCCAGATCGCTCAGCGGAACCGCGCCGGGCGCTGCCGCGCGCACCTTGGCCACCTGCTCGTCGGCGATCCGCACCATCAGCTCCCGGTAGTGCTCGTCCACCCGGCGCGGGGTGAAGAAGCGCGCGGTCTGCCGGCGGTGCTCGCGGTGCTCGGGCCCGTCCCGGTAGAGCACCGGCCGGCGGACGCGGGGCGGCAGCTTCTCCACCGTCTCGATGCCGAGCCCGGCCTGCACGGTGCCCGGCCCGCGCAGCACCTCCCGGGCCGCCTCGTAATCGTGCACCTGCCAGGTCCCGTCGGCGGCCCGGCTGACCGGGCACCCCGGCCGCTCCCGCCCCCGGTCGACCTTCCGCGCGCTCTCCTGGCCGTCGCTCACCGGCACCTCCCGTGCCTCGCCGCGTGCCCACCGGCATCCGGAAACAGCATCCGGCACGGCAGGGCGGAACCACCAGACCCCGTCCGGACCGTTGACCCGGCCACCCACCAGAACTTACGTTGCCGAACTAGAGGCAAGTTAATGAACAACCAGTCTGGAAACTCACCGTGGAGTCGCCGTGGTCGTCCGCCCCGTTCCCGCCCGCACCCCCACCGGCCCGGGGCCGGTGGACGATCCGCCCTTCGACCGGCGCCGTTCCTGGCTGATCCTCGGCATGGTCGTCGCCTTCATGATGATCAACTACGCCGACAAGTCCGTCCTGGGCCTGGCCGCCGTGCCGCTCATGGACGACCTCGGCATCGGCAAGAGCACCTACGGCCTGGTCTCCAGCGCGTTCTACGTCCTGTTCAGCGTCACCGGCCTGGTCGTCGGGCTGCTCTCGGCGAGGTGGTCGACGCGCACCCTGCTGCTGGTCATGGCGGCCCTGTGGGCGGTCGCCCAACTGCCCGCCCTGCTGGCCTCGGTACCGGCCCTGATCGCCGGCCGGCTGCTGCTCGGCGCCGCCGAGGGGCCCGCCGCCTCGATGTCGATGCACGCCCTGTACGCCTGGTTCCCGCCGGGCCGGCGTGGGATGCCCTCAGCCCTCCAGATCGGCGGCGCCGCCCTCGGCACGGCCGTCTCGGCACCCATCCTGACCTGGCTCATCGTCGACTTCGGCTGGCGCTCGGCGTTCGTCGCCCTGGCGGTCACCAGCGCCGCGTGGTGCGCGCTGTGGTACCTGATCGGCCGGGACGGCCCCTATGCCGAGCGGCCCGGGAAGGCGCCCGCGCCGACCGCCGAGCGGCCCGCCGCCACCACGCCGCCGCCCCCGCTCTCGCGTCTGCTGCGCAGCCGTACCGTCGTCGGCGGCATCCTGAGCGCCTTCGGCTCGCACTGGGCGCTCGCCCTCTCCAGCGCCTGGCTGCCGGTCTATCTGCGCACCGAGCTGGACATGACCGCGAAACGGGCGTCCGGCATGGTCAGTGCCGTCTCCGTGCTCAGCCTGGTGCTGCTGCTGACCGTGCCCGCGCTGCTGGACCGGCGTCGGCGGCGGGGCCGCTGCGGACCGGCCGCCGACGGACTGGCCCAGGGCGGCGCGGTCCTGGTGTCGGCCGCGGCCCTCGCCCCGCTGCCGTTCGCGTCCTCGGTCCCGCTCCAACTCGCCCTGATCGCCGTGGCGTTCGCCTGCCACTCGGTCGCCCTGCCGCTGCACTACGTCACCACGGCCGCTGTCGTCCCCGCCGCCCGGCGCGGTGCCGTCTTCGGCGTCGTCGCCGCCACCGGCACGCTGCCGGGCATGTTCGTGCCCTACCTCACCGGCCGGCTGGTGGACGGCGCGGCCACCGAGACCGCCGGATACGCGGCCGCTTTCCTGGTCTCCGCCCTGGTGCTCGCCCTGTGCGGTGCGGTGGCGACGGTCGCCGTCCGGCCCGGCCGGGACGCGCGGGCACTCGGCGGCGAGGGCTGACGGACACCCCGTCAGGCCGGGAGGTCGAAGCCGGTGGCCCAGTACCGGCCGCGCAGCGCGAGGTCCAGCAGCATCCGCACCACCTCCTCGGCGGGCATCGGCACCGCCTCCTGCTCCACCCACCACTGGAGCACCGCCACCTGCTCCCCGACCCAGACCCGGGCCAGCAGTCCGGCGTCGATCCGCGGCTCCACCGCGTTGCGCTCGGAGCGCCCCCGGAACTCCTCGGCGGCCACCCGGGCGCACGCCTCGGTGAACATCCGCAGCGGCTTGCCGTCCCCCTCGCCGCGCAGCACGATCCGGTACAGGTCGCGCTCCTCGCGGGCGTGGCCCAGCATCAGGAGCACCGGCTCGCCGGTGAAACCGACGGCGCTCCTGGCCACCGCCGGGCGCAGCCGCTCGTCGAGTTCGTCCAGCAGATCCCGGGTGACGCGGGCGAACAGCTCGTCCTTGTCGCGGAAGTGGCTGTAGAAGGTCGCGCGCGCCACGTCGGCGCGCTGGGTGATGTCCTCGACGCTCAGCGCCGTGAACCCCCGCTCCAGTACCAGTTCCACCAGGGCGTCGCGCAGCGCCCGGCGCGTCTTGCGGATACGTCTGTCCTCGGCCATCCGGTCAGTGTACGAACTCTTGACACCCCACTCGTTACCGAACAGTCTGTCTGGAAACATTCAATCTATTCAGGAGTGGGCCGGTGAACCTCGGTATCTACCTCACGCGCAGCGCCCGCCACTGGCCCGGCCATCCGGCCCTGGTCTGCGGCGACCGGACGTGGAGCTACGCCGCGCTGGAGGAGCGCGCCAACCGGCTGGCCTCCGCGCTGGTGCGCCGGGGCATCGGCCCGGACGACGCGGTCGCCTCCCTCGCCTGGAACCGGGGCGAGCTGGTCGAGGTCGAATTCGCCCTCTACAAGGCCGGAGTGGTCCGCGTCCCGGTCAACGCCCGGCTCGGCCGCGGCGAGATCGAGCACATCCTGCGCGACGCCCCCGTCCGCGCCCTGGTCTTCGACGCGGCGCACCGCGAGGACGCCCTCGCGGCGATCGCGGCGGCCGGCACCGGTTGTCTGCCGGTCGCCCTGGACGCCGTAACCGAAGAAGCCCTCGGCTACGACGAGTTGCTCGCCGAGGGCGACACCGAACCGGTCGCCGTGGACACCGCCGAGGACGCGCCCGCCGTGCTCAACTTCACCTCGGGCTCGACGGGTTCACTCAAGGCGGCGGTGCAGACCGCCGGCAACCGGCTCGCCAACATGCGCAAGACCCTGATGAACGACGAGTCCCGCCCCCGCCCCGACACCCGCTACCTGGCCTGCGGTCCCATCACCCACGCCACCGGCATGGTCCTGCTGGCCGGCGTCTTCGGCGGCTCCACCACGCACGTCCTGCCCACCTGGGGCGCCGAGGCGTTCCTGGACACCGTGGAGCGCGAGCGGATCACCGCCACCTTCCTGGTCCCGGCCATGCTCAACGCGGTGCTCGCCCACCCCGGCGCCGCCGGCCGCGACCTGTCCAGCCTGCGCAGCGTCCGGATCGGCGGCGCCCCCGTCTCCCCCCAGCGGCTGCGCGACGCGGTGGCCCGGTTCGGCCCGGTCGTCGCCCAGGGCTACGGACTGGCCGAGACCACCAGCGTGGTGGCCGGCCTCTCCAGCGCCGACATCGCCCGCGCCGTCACCGAGGACCCCGAACTCCTCCAGTCCTGCGGCCGGGCCGCCTACGACACCGAGGTCCGGGTCGTGGACGAGCGGGGTCGCGCCCTGCCGCCGCGCGAGGTCGGCGAGATCATCGTGCGCGGCCCGGACTGCGTCAGCCGCTACTGGAAGGCGCCCGAACTGACCGCCCAGACCTTCCGCGACGGCTGGGTGCACACCGGCGACCTGGCCTGGATGCGCGAGGACGGCTACCTGTTCCTCGTCGACCGCAAGAAGGACATGATCATCTCCGGCGGCTTCAACATCTACAGCACCGAGGTGGAGACCGTCCTGTACGAGCACCCCGCCGTGCGGGAGGTGTGTGTCATCGGCGTACCGGACGACCAGTGGGGCGAGGCCGTCAAGGCGGTGGTGGTGACCCGGCCGGGCACGAAAGTCACCGCCGAGGAGATCACCGACTTCTGCGCCGCCCGCCTGGACCGCTTCAAGAAGCCCCGCTCGGTCGACTTCGTCACCGGACTCCCGCACAACCGCAACGGCAAGCTCGACCGCAAGGCCGTCCGCGAACCCTACTGGGCACACACCGACCGCCGCGTGCACTGACCTCCTCGAAGAGCCCCTCGAACCCCGGAGTCCCACCCCATGACCTTCTCCTTCCGCCCCGTCCCCGACGGCCCGCGCCTGGCCGCCCTCGTCGACCGCCTCCGCGACTACCTGGACAACGAACTCGCCGCCTACGAACGGGCCAACGGCATCACCCACGACTCCCGCCTCACCCGCGCCGACCTGGAACCCGTCTGGAAGCGCAGCCGCGAGCTGGGCTTCTACGGCATCCACCTGCCCGAGGAGTACGGCGGCCAGGGCCTGACCCACACCCAGCTCGCCACCCTCAAGGAAGAGGTCGGGGCGAGCGGGCGAGTGCTCGGCCACAGTGTCCTCGGCGACATGGGCGGCCCGCTGCGGGCCGGCGACATCCTGCGGCACGCCACCGGCCACCAGCGGGACACCTACCTCCTGCCGCTGGTGCGCGGCGAGCGCGCCTGCTGCTTCTCCCTCACCGAGACCGACGCGGGCTCCGACGTGCGGGCCATGCGCACCACCGCCGTCCGGGACGGCGACGCCTACCGGCTCACCGGGCACAAGGTGTTCAGCTCCGCCGGGCCGTTCGCGGACTTCGCCATCGTCGTGGCCCGGATGGCCGGCACCGACGACACCTACTCCGCCTTCTTCGTCGACCTGGACAGCCCCGGCTGCCGGGTCGCCGAGGGCGCCACCCCCATGTCGGGCGAGCACATCGAGAGCGACATCGTGCTGGAGGACTGCCGGGTCCCCGCCGCCAACCTGCTCGGCGAGGAGGGCCGGGGCCTGCGCATCGCGCTCGGCCGGGTCACCGTCAACCGCCTCCTGCACTGCCCGAGCGCCCTCGGCGCCGCCCGCCGCGCCCTGCGGCTCAGCCGCGACCGCGCCCTCACCCGCACCGTCGACGGACAGCCCCTGATGGCGCTCCAGGCCATCCAGCACAAGCTGGCCGACATGGCCGCCGACCTGTACGCCGCCCGGTCGATGACCTACGCCGCGCTGGCCGCGCTGGACCGCGGCGAGGACGTGCGCACCGAAGCCTTCCTGTGCAAGCTGTTCGTCGCCGAGGCCGCCTTCCGCATCCTCGACCAGGCCGTGCAGATCCACGGCAAGGAAGGACTCACCCAGGGCAACGAGATCGAGTACCTGTTCCGCAAGACGCGTATGTTCCGCGTCCTGACCGGCACCTCCGAGATCCAGCGCAACGGCATCGCCCGCCAACTGGCCACACTGGCCTGACCGTTCACCCCCGCACCACTGAGGACCCCACATGCCCGGCAGCACCACCCCGCCCACCCCCGAAGACGCCGACCGCGGCTTCATCGCCCGCCTGACCCCCGGTGTCGTACGCGACGCGGACGGCCGTACCGTCTGGGACGCGGACGCCTACGCCTTCCTGGCCGCCGACTGCCCGCCCACCGCCCACCCGGGCCTGTGGCGGCAGAGCCGGCTCACCGCCCGGCAGGGCCTGTACGAGGTGGTGCCCGGCGTCTACCAGGTGCGCGGCCTGGACCTGTCCAACATCACCTTCGTCGAGGGCGACCGGGGCGTGCTCGTCATCGACCCGCTGATCAGCGCCGAGGTGGCCGCCGCCGCCCTCGCCCTGTACCGGGAGCACCGCGGCGACCGCCCGGTCACCGGCGTCCTCTACACCCACTCGCACATCGACCACTTCGGCGGGGTGCGCGGCGTCGCCGACCCGGCCGCCGCCGCCGCCGGCCGCCTGCCGGTGCTGGCGCCCGCCGGCTTCCTGGAGCACGCGGCCGGCGAGAACGTCATCACCGGACCCGCGATGGCCCGCCGCTCCGGCTACATGTACGGCACCGCGCTGCCCACCGGCCCGGCGGGACAGATCGGCTGCGGCCTCGGCCAGACCACCTCCCGGGGCAGCGTCGGCCTGATCGCCCCCACCGTCGACATCCGCGCCACCGGGCAGACCGAGACCGTCGACGGCATCCGCATGGTCTTCCAGCTCACCCCCGGCACCGAGGCACCGGCGGAGATGAACATCCACTTCCCCGCCCTGCGCCTGCTGTGCGTCGCCGAGAACGCCTGCCACACCCTGCACAACGTGCTCACCCTGCGCGGCGCCCTGGTCCGCGACCCCAGCGCCTGGGCCCGCTACCTCACCGAGACGCTGCGCCTGTTCGCCGCCGGCACCGACACGGTCTTCGCCTCCCACCACTGGCCCACCTGGGGCCAGGACCGCGCCGTACGCTTCCTGGAGGAACAGCGCGACGCCTACGCCTACCTGCACGACCAGTGCGTACGCCTCATCAACGCCGGGCGCACCGGCGCCGAGATCGCCGAGGAACTGCGCTTCCCGCCCGCGCTGGCGGACGCCGCCCACATCGGCGGCCACTACGGCTCCCTCAGCCACAACGCCAAGGCCGTCTACCAGCGCTACCTGGGCTGGTTCGACGGCAACCCCGCCCACCTGTGGCAGCACCCGCCGCGCGAAGCGGCCGTGCGCTACGTGGATTTCATGGGCGGCGCGGACGCCGTGGTGGCCAAGGCGCGGGCGTCGTACGACGAGGGCGACCTGCGGTGGGTCGCCGAGGTGCTGAACCACGTCCTGTTCGCCGACCCCGGCCACGCCGAGGCGCGGGCCCTCCAGGCGGACACCTTCACCCGGCTCGGCCACGGCTCCGAGTGCGGTCCGTGGCGCAACTTCTATCTGACCGGCGCCGCCGAACTGCGCGACGGCGTCCGGGTCGGGGCCGGCCGGGGCGCCCCGGACCTCGTCGCCGCGCTGACCGCCGAGCAGATCTTCCAGTCCATGGCCGTACGCGTCGACGGCCCGCGCGCCGCCCGGGCCGGCCGGCTGCTGCTGCGCTGGGAGATCACCCGGCCGGCACCGGACGAGGCGGAGGTCTGGACCCTGTTGCTGTCCAACGGCGCGCTCACCCCGATGCCCGGCGACGCGCCCCGGGGCGAGGCCCCGGACGTCACCCTGCGGCTGGCGCGGTCCGTCCTCGACGAGGTGGTCGGCCGCCGGACCACCTTCACCGACGCGATCGGCGCGGGGCGGATCGCGGTGACGGGCGAGGTGGCGGCACTGGTCACGTTCGGCGGGCTCATGGAGCGGCCCGACCCCCGGTTCGCGATCGTCACACCGTGACCGCCCCGGTCAGCGCAGCAGCAGGTGGGCCAGGGCGACGGCACCCCAGACCAGGATGACGGCGCGCAGCACCCCGGGGCGCAGCCGGTGCCCCACCCCGGCGCCGAACCGCCCGCCGACCGCCGAGCCCACCGCGATCAGCCCGACCGCCGTCCAGTCGAAGTCCGCGGCGCACAGGAAGAACAGCGCGGCGACCGTGTTCACCCCGGCCACCAGCACGTTCTTGAACGCGTTGAGGCGTTGCAGCCGCTCGTCCAGACACAGCCCCATCAGCGACAGGTAGAGGGTGCCCTGCGCGGCGGAGAAGTAGCCGCCGTAGACACTGGTCAGGGCGAGGCCGGTGTACAGCGCGGACCCGGCGGCGCGGCGGCTCCCCGCCCGCCCCCGCACCCACCTGCCGGTCAGCGGCTGGACCGCGACCAGCAGCAGCGCCAGGCCCACCAGGACGGGCACGATCGCGTCGAACGCCGCCGACGGCAGGGCCAGCAGCAGCGTGGCGCCGACCAGCCCGCCCGGCAGCGCGGCGGCCAGCAGCCGCAGGACCCGTCGGCGCTGCCCGGTCAGCTCGCGCCGGTAGCCGACCGAGGCGCCGACCGAACCGGGCACCAGCCCGAGCGCGTTGGACACCGTGGCGGTGACCGGCGGCAGGCCGACGGCGAGCAGCACCGGGAAGGTGACCAGCGTGCCCGAGCCGACGACGGCGTTCAGGGCGCCGGCCAGCATCCCGGAGCCGAGTACGGCGGCCATCTCGACCGGCGTCACGCGGCGGCCGCGGGGTCGGCTGAGGCATCGCCCGAGGTGACGTACATGGCATGTACATTAACCGGCGGACGTTTCGGTGCCGACCGAACGGTCCTGTCCCCGCGCGGCCGTTCAGGCCCACAGCTCCCGGCTGTCGCACACCCGGGCTCCCATGTTGCGTTCCATCATCCGCAGGGCGGCGTCCGCGAGGTCCGGGTGGATGTGGGCGACGGCGTCCCGGGGAACGACGACGTCCAGGTGGCGGATGTGCGCGTCGAGGGCGGAGTACAGAACGCACTGCTCGGTGACCTGCCCGCACAGCACCAGCTCCCCGATGCCCAGCTGGTGCGTCAGATAGGTCAGCGGGGTCTCGAAGAAGATCGAGTGCCTGGCCTTGAGCACGAAGAGCGACGCGTCGTCGGGGCGCAGCGGTTCGACGAGGTCGGCGTGCGGTCCGGCGAGGGCCGTGTCGAGCAGTTCGCCGTGGTGCGAGCGCCACTCGCCGAAGTTGTCGTTGACGTAGATCACGGGCGCCTCCGCGGCCCGGGCCCGCCGCAGCAGACCGGTCAGGACCGGAACCACGGAGGCGGCCGAGGGGATCAGTTGCTCGGCGTCCTTGTGGTCATAGGTGTTGATCATGTCGATGACGACCAGTGCTGTCTTGCTCATGCGGACCAGGGTTCCCCCGAGTCGGCGTTCCAGCGACCCGGCCGGCGTACGGTGACCGAGCGTCGCCCGGCACTCTCCGTCACCTCGTGTAACAGTCCGTCCATGATGTGGTCACGAAACGATGAGAAGACACAGCACGGTCCCGCCGCCCTGCGCGGTGTCCGGTGCGTTCTGGTCACGCTGACGACCGCCGCCGCGCTGGCCGCCCCGACCGCCGCCGCGGCCGGCTCCCTCGGCTCCTACGGCACCGACTGGGACGGCATCGCGCGGTGCGAGTCCAGCGGCAACTGGAAGGCCAACACCGGAAACGGCCACTACGGCGGGCTCCAGTTCAAGCAGTCCAGCTGGGCGGCGGCCGGCGGGCTCAAGTACGCGCCCCGGGCCGACCTCGCCAGCCGCGCCGAGCAGATCGCCGTCGCCGAGCGGCTGGCCGCGATCCAGGGCATGAACGCCTGGGCCTGCTCCTGGGCCGGGTAGCCGCTCATCGAGGGTGACGTCATCGGCCGTTGAGGTGGTTTCCGGTGTCGCTCGGCGTGACGGGACCCCGCCGGTGATACCGAAAATCACATGAGTTCTGTGCGACGTCTTCTCTCCCCCCGTACGGCGGCCGCGTTCTGTGCCCTGGGAACGTCCGCCCTGTTGCTGACCGCCTGCGCCGGCGCGGAAACGACGCGTGCCGACGTGGCCGCCGCGGCCCCGACCAGCCCGTCCGCCGGCACCGGCAGTCCCTCCGGTGCCACCACCTCGCCGTCGGGTTCCGCGACCAGCCCGTCCTCCACCGCCACGTCCCTCACCGACGACCAGGCCGAGCGCGAGGCGCTGGTGCCCAAGGCCAAGGTGACTTGGGACAAGGCGGCCGACACCGCGGTCAAGGAGGTCTCCGGCGGCAAGCTCACCGAGATCGAACTGACCAAGGCCTCGGACGAGAGCGCGAGCCCCTCCGGCTCCGCCTCGCCCGGCGCCAGCAGCCCCGCGGCCACGCCGTCGGCCGGCTCCCCGGTCTGGGCGGCCAAGGTGGCCGCGTCCGACGGCACCGTGCGCGACGTCGACATCGACGCCGTCACCGGCAAGGTGTTCCGCTCCCAGGCCGACGCCGACCAGGACGCCGACGACAAGAGCGAGATCGCCGACCGGCTGAGCCAGGCCGACCAGACCGCCGAGCAGGCGGCGAAGGCGGCCACCGACAAGACCGACGGCACCGTCACCGCCGTGAAACTGGACGAGAACGACGACCAGAAGCTGATCTGGTCCGTCGACGTCGTCACCACCGACAACTGGAACAAGACGACCTACGACGTCGACGCGAGCAACGGCGAGATCCTGCGCGAGCACGTCGACAAGGACTGAACACCGGCCCCGCCAGGCCCGTCCCCCCGCGCTCCAGCGGGCCGGACGGGCCTCTGACGTGCGTGCCCCGCGCCGCGCGGTGAGCTCCTCGCACGGCACCCGGCACCCGGCCCGCTGGCCGCGGGCTGCGGGACGGGTGCCGGGCCCGGCCTCCAGCGCCGCGCGACTCTCCGCGCGGGCGCGGTCTTCTCCTCGGCGCGCGCGGCGACCGATGGCATCCTGATCGTCGAGCGGGGTCTCGGCCCCGGCGATCCGCTCCCCACCGAGCCCGAGCCCGAGCTGATCGAAACGGTTCGGGACCGGTACGGGGAACTGCCCGATCTGGAGCACGCATGCCCTTTCCCGCGCCCCTGCGAGGCGTCGTCCCCCCGGTCCTCACCCCGCTCACCCCGGCGGGAGAGGTGGACACCGCCTCATTGCGCCGGCTCACCGGCCATCTCATCGAGGCCGGCGTGCAGGGAGTGTTCCTGCTCGGTTCCAGCGGCGAGGCCGCCTACCTGACCGACGCCCAGCGGCGCACCGTACTGGAGACGGCCGTGGCCGCCGTGGCCGGCCGGGTCCCCGTGCTGGCCGGGGTCATCGAGACGACCACGCCCCGGGTACTGGACCGGGCCGCCGACGCCGTCCGGGCGGGCGCCGACGCCCTGGTCGCCACGGCGCCGTTCTACGCCCGCACCCACCCCGTCGAGATCGCCGACCACTTCCGCCGCGTCCGCGCCGCCGCCGGTCGGCCGCTGTTCGCCTACGACATCCCGGCCGCCGTCCACACCAAGCTGCCCCGCGAGGTGCTGCTCGCCCTCGCCGCCGACGGCACCCTCGCCGGCCTCAAGGACTCCAGCGGCGACGAGGGCGCACTGCGCCGCCTGCTGCTCGACCCGCGCCGCCGCACCGCCGGTTTCTCAGTGCTCACCGGCTCCGAACTCACCGTGGACGGCGCCCTGCTGGCGGGCGCGGACGGGGTCGTACCCGGCCTCGGCAACGTGGACGCCCGCGGCTACGTACGCCTCTACGAGGCCGCCGTCGCCGGCGACTGGGAGCTCGCCAGGGCCGAACAGGACCGGCTGGCCGCCCTGTTCGCGCTCACCGAGGCGGGCGACCCGGCCCGGATGGGCGCCGGTTCCTCCGCCCTCGGCGCCTTCAAGGCCGCGGCCCACCTCCTCGGCCTCATCGACTGCCCCGCGACCGCCGCCCCGCAGGTCCCGCTCGACGAGCCGGCCGTGGCCCGCGTCCGCGACCGCCTCGCCGGCGCCGGACTGCTGTAACACCCACCCGCATCGGAGCCGCCATGCCGTCCCCGCGCACCCCCGCCACCGCCCCGCCCTGGTACCGGGAGCTCAACCGGCAGAAGTGGAAGTCCTTCTTCGCCGCCTGGATCGGATACCTGCTGGACGGCTTCGACTTCGTCCTGATCACCCTGGTGCTGACCGAGATCGCCGACGACTTCGGCCTGTCCGCCGTCGAGTCCGCGAGTCTGGTCTCCGGCGCCTTCATCACCCGCTGGCTCGGCGGCGCCGTGCTCGGCGCCCTCGGCGACCGGTTCGGCCGCAAGAGCGCCATGGTGGCCAGCATCCTGCTGTACTCCGTCGGCACCTTCGCCTGCGGCTTCGCCTGGAACTACACCAGTCTGTTCACCGCCCGGCTGCTGATCGGCATGGGCATGGCGGGGGAGTACAGCGCCAGCGCCACCTACGTCCTGGAGAGCTGGCCGGCCCGGCTGCGCAACCGGGCCTCGGGCTTCCTGATCTCCGGCTTCTCGCTCGGCGGCGTGCTGGCCGCCGAGGTCTACGAACAGGTGGTGCCGGGCCACGGCTGGCGCTGGCTGTTCTACATCGGTCTGCTGCCCGTGGCCGTCGCGCTGTGGGTCCGCCGGGCGCTGCCCGAGGCCGACGACTGGGCGGAGCGGGTCGGCGCCGCCGCCGAACGGCCCAACCCCTTCCGGCCGCTGTTCGCCGGCCCGCGCCGGGCCACGGTCAACACGGTGCTGACCGTCGCCGCCACCGCATCGCTCTTCGCGGTGTTCACCCCGCTCGGGGCGGGCCTGGTGCCGGTGCTGTCGGTCGTCGCCGCCGGCTGTCTGACCGCGTTCGCCGTCCAACTGGGCGGACGTAAAAGGTGGTTGCTGTTCGTCGCGCTGTGCGTCACCGTGTTCTGCGCGTTCCTCTACAGCTGGCCGGTGCAGGCCCTGCTGCCCACCTACCTCAAGACCGAGCTCGGCTACACCCCCGGACAGGTCAGCGACGCCCTCTACTTCGCCGGATTCGGCACCATGGCCGGCTGCGTCGCCACCGGCTTCCTCGGCGACCGGTTCGGCACCCGCCGGACGTACGGCTGGACCCTGCTGGCCGGCACGGCGTTCGTGTTCCCCGTCTTCGCCGTCCACGACAGCCCCATCGGCCTGGGCCTGCTGCTCTTCCTGCTGCTCGCCTGCATGCAGGGCATCTCCGGGCTGCTGCCCAAGTACATCGCCGGACACTTCCCGACCGAGACGCGCGCCGCCTCCCTCGGCTTCACCTACAACGTGGGCGCGCTGGGCGGCGCGGTGGCCCCGGTACTGGGTGCCCGGCTCGCCTCGGGGATGTCCCTGGGCCAGTCGCTGGCGGTCCTCACCTTCACGCTGACGCTGGTGGTGGTGGTGCTGATCGGCTTCGACGTCCCCGGCCGGCTCAACCGGCTGATCGACCCGGAAGCCGTACCGGACCACCTCGTCGCGCCGGCGGAACCACGAGAGCGGGGCGAACCCCGGCCGGACGTACGGCCGTTCTGATCTCCGGGGCCGGTGTTCGCCTCTTCCGGCCTGCCGGGCCCGATGGGCCACCTGGACCGATCGTCCGCCCGGTCCGTCGGTTTCAGGAGCGGGTGCGTTCGCGGGCGTGCCCGCGGACCAGCGCGGCGAAGCGCCGGGCCACCTCGCGCCAGACCGGGGTGGCGGCGTCCTCGTCCCGCTCCACCGTACGGACCACTCCGTGCGGGTCCAGCCCGCGCGCCCGCAGTCCCTCCGGATCCCACGCACGCACCCGGGCCGCGTCCGCCTCGGGGTGGAACTGCACTCCCCAGGCGGCCTCGCCGACCCGGAACGCCTGGTACGGACAGGACTCGCTCTCCATCAGCCACACCGCACCCGGCGGCAGCGCGGTGACCGCGTCCACGTGCCGCTCGACGGCCGTCACCCGGCGCGGCAGCCCTCCGAACAGCGGATCGCCCGCCGTCTGCGGCCGCAGGGTCAGCGGCGTGCTGCCGAACTCCGGTGTGCCGTAACACCCTTGTACGGTTCCGCCCGCGGCCTGGGCGAGGAGCTGCCCGCCGAGACAGATGCCGAACACCGGCGTCCCCCGGCGCAGCGCCTCGGTGACCAGGCCCCGGGTGGCGGCGAGCCAGGGGGCGCGGGCGTCGTCGTCCGGGAGGTAGCCGCCGCCGAGCACCAGCAGGCCCGGGTGGGTCAGGCGCCGGGGGAGCGGGTCGCCGGCGTAGGCGTGCACCGTGTCGAGCGGTACGCCGTCCGCCGACAGCCAGTCACCGAACCGCCCCGGCCCGCCGCCGGGCGTGTGCTGCACCACCAGCAGTCCCGGCCGGGACCGCGCGCCGGCCTGGTCAGTCCCCGTCATCGCGCCCACCGGACGTTCGTCGGCACCACCATTACGGCCACGGCCGTCCCCCTCGCCTCGCTCGTCTCGCCGTGATCGCCGACATCCTGCCAGGCGGCAGGCCGCCACGGGCCGGACCGCCACGGGCCGGGCCGCCACCGATCGGGGCTGTTGACCGAGACGGCGGGCGGCCCTATCGTCACGACTCCCCACCGGTCGAGTCGATGAGGCGGTCACCTTGTCCGGTCCGACGACGCGGTCCGTCCGTACCCCGCGCGAGGTGCTGGCCCGCTACCACCAGGCCATGCGGGACAAGTCACCGGACGACCTGGCGGAGCTGTACGCCGTCGACGCGGTGCACGAGTTCCCCTTCACCAGCCCCCGGCTTCCCGCCGCGTTTCGAGGGCCGGGAAGCGGTCCGTGCGGGATACCGGGCGGCCTGGGGCGCAAGTCCGGTACAGGTGAAGGAGATCGCGGACATCACCGTGCACGAGACCCTCGCCCCGGACGTGCTCATCGCGGAGCAGGTGGTGGTGGCCGCACTGCCCGGCGGCGGCACCGTCACCGTCCCCGGCCTGCTGGTCCTGCGGGTGCGGGACGGACTCCTGGTCCACGTCCGCGACTACCTGGACGGGTTCGGCGTGGCGCGGGCCCGGGGCGCGGCGCCCGACTGACGACGGGCCCGCGTGTGCGCCGACCGGTTACGGCAGCGGGGTGCCACCGGTCGCGTTCACGATCTCCGCGGTGATGTAGGACGCCTCCGGCGAGGCCAGGAAGACATAGGCGGGTGCCATCTCGGCCGGCTGGGCCGGCCGGCCGATCGGTGCCTGGGCGCCGAACTCCACGGTGTCCGGCAGTGTCGCGGGGATCAGCGGGGTCCACACCGGTCCCGGGGCGACGGCGTTGACCCGCACGCCCCGGTCGATCACCATCTGGGCCAGCCCCTGGGTGAAGGTGACGATGGCCCCCTTCGACATCGCGTAGTCGAGCAGTTGCGGACTGGGCTTGTACGCCTGCACGGACGCGGAGTTGATGATGCTGCCGCCCTCGGGGATGTGCGGCAGCGCGAACTTCGACAGCCAGAACATGCCGTAGAGGTTGGTGCGCATCACCCGGTCGAACTGCTCCGTCCCGATCGCCTCGATGCCGTCCGGCTGGGCCATCTGGTACGCCGCGTTGTTCACGAGGACGTCGATCCGGCCGAACGTGTCGACGGCCCGTTCGACGAGGGCCCGGCACTGGTCCTCCTCGCGGATGTCGCAGGAGACGGGGACGGCGCGGCGCCCGGCGTCCTCGATCCACCGGGCGGTCTCCGCGGCGTCGTCCTTCTCCTCGGCCAGGTGGGTGAAGAGCACGTCGGCGCCCTCGCGGGCGAAGGCCAGCGCCACCGCCCGGCCGATCCCCGAGTCCCCGCCGGTGATCACGGCCTTGCGGCCGTCGAGCCGGCCACTGCCCCGGTAGGACTGCTCGCCGTGGTCCGGGGGCGGGTCCATGGGGCCGGTCCAGCCGGGATGGGGCTGCTCCTGGGCGGGGAACTCGGGCTGCGGATGCCGGTGGGCGGGGTGCGGCTGGTTCACGGCAAGGACCTTTCTTCGACAGCGGGGTCCCGGGTTCCCGCGACGGACCTCGGAAAACGAGCTGTCAACGCGGCGGGCGGGGTCGTGACCTTCATGTGATCGGCCGCGCCTTGCCGTACCCGCAGTAACAAGATCATCATTGCAGGTGAGAGCCTCAGGCAACTTCCGAGGCCGTCACCCCCTTGCCGCGGCCCCCGAGGTCCCGTCGCGTGTGGTCCGCGGTGTCTCCCTGCCCTCCCCCCAGGAGTCCCGCATGCCGTCCTTAAATCAGCCCCTCGACCGAGCGCGCGAGGAGTACGAGTCGCACCAGCGCAGTTGCCGCCAGTGCCGCGCGGACGCGACCCCGTGTCCCGCGGCCAAGCATCTGAGACGTGTCTACAACAACCTCGCCCGGGCCGCGCGGCCCCGCCCGTCCGGCCGTGCGGTCTCCTGACGGGTGATCGAGGAGTTGCGTCTCCGCACAGGGGTGACCGGAGACGGCCGGAGTCTGATGGTTCCGGATTTTTCTGGGTAGACGGCTGCCGTAGCGGTCAGAGCTCAGGAAGCGGGCGGATCGGATGAACAAGGCTGCCCAGAACGGGGCTGCCCGGGACGAGAACCGGCTCCAGGACGGGCTGGTCTGGATGTCGGCGGCGTACGAGGGTGTACCGGGCGATGTCGCGCGGGCGCGGGAGCTGGCACGCGCCTTTTTGCTGCGGCTGGAGAACGATCACGGATACCGGGTGCCCGACCGTGCCGCGCAGGCGGTGCAGCTGGTGGTCAGCGAACTGCTGACGAACGCCTGCAAGCACACGTCCGGTCCGGCGCTGGTCGACCTGGAACTGGTCGGCGGGCAGGTGGAGGTGACGGTCCGGGACAGCGACCCGGGCCTGCCGGTGGCCCGGACCACCGACCCGGGCCGGGTCGGCCAGCACGGGCTGGAGATCGTCCTGGCCGTCTCCCAGAGCTTCGAGGTGGACCGGGAACCGGTGGGCAAACGGACGCGGGCCGCGGTGTGCATCACCGACGACCCGCGCGAGGGCGACGGGGGGAGTACGGGCTGACGGGCGCACCTGTCCGGTCCGTCCCCGCCGGGCGACCCGCCCCCCCCACGCACCTGAAGCCGATCACCGCCGCGGGAGCGACCGGTGCCGCTCATGAGGGGCGTCCGACCGAGCGCCGCCGACTGGCGGCAACGGCTTTTCCGCCGGCCCCGGGCGGGGCAGGCCGGCCGTGCGGGCGCGGTGCGGGGATGATCCGGGCATGGGCATGGGCATGGGCATGGGCAGCGGCAGGGAGAGACCCCGGCCGCCACAGGCGGACCGGACGACCGCCGGCGGCGTGCGCACGGGTACGGCCGTGGGCCGCTGGGTGCTGCTCACCACCGTGCTCGGCATCAACAACGCGGCCGCCCGCGCGGCGGGCCTGCTGGCGGTGGCGGCGCTGCCGCTGCTGACCGGCATGGGCCCGGACGCGTACCGCGATCCCCGGGAGTTCGACGCGGCCTTCCACTCCGCGCTGCCGGTCTGCGCGGGGCTGCTCGTCGCGGGCGCCCTGATCGCCTGGACGGCCGTACGCACCCCGGCGCGGCCCGAGGAGAGCCGCCCCGAGTGCCGGATGCACTGCCCGGTGGCGGCCCCGCCGCTGGAGACGGGGCGGGACGCCTCCTGACGGCGGTCAGGGCGTCGGGATGCCCGCCGGACGCACCGGCCGGCCGAACCGCACCGGTACGCCGGGGGAGTACAGCACACTCACCGGCGGACCCTGCGGCGCGGGCAGACCGCCGGCGGTCAGCAGGTTCTCCTCGCACCCCAGCAACTCGGCCCGGTACAGCGGCCAGCGGGGGTGCACACTGGGCAGGTACGCCGCCCCGCCGAAGAACGCGTTGTGCATGCCCCAGCGAGCGGTGAGGAAGTGCTCCAGCTCCGTCGGCTCCCGCAGACGTTCACCCTTGCGCACGGCGATCCGGCTGAACGCCCCGCGCGGCCCCGGCCAGCGCCGCGCGCTGGTGTACGTGACGACGTCACCGTCGGTGCGGACCCGCATCCGGGACCACAGGTACGGCAGCCGGAACCCGGCCCGGCCCATCACCACCGGCAGCAGCCGGGCGGCGTCCATCGACCGGAACACGACCCCGCGCCGGCCGTGCGCGTCGACCGAGTACAGCCGGACATTGGTCTCCGGGAACGAACCGAGGTACGGCACACCGGGCAGCCCGAGCCAGCCGACCCGGTGCATCCGGAAGGCCACGAGACCGGCGTAGGTGAGCCCGTCGTGGGTGTCGGGAACCGTCCCGCGCGGCAACAGCGGTGCCACCAGGCCCGGTTCGACGGCCCAGTGCAGGAAGCAGAGGTCGAGCCACTGCTGGGTGAGCAGCGGGACGTGGACGGTGACGGGGGCGTCGGGAGTGATGGCGACGGGCTGGTGCACATGCCCAGGATGGCAGAGGGGCCGGTACCGGGGGCGGGGCGAGGCTCGGCGGCACGGGTGCCTGGCAGGGGAATGAGCGACGCGTGTACCCCCCCGCCTCCTCGGCCGCCGCCCCGAGTGGTAAGTGATAACCGTTTCCACCTGTAGATTTCTGCCACGGACGGTACGGGTGCGGAACGGAAGAGGTGGCGCGACCAGATGGGCGTGAGCATGGGAACGGCCAGGGCGTGGGTGGAGCGCTGGGAGCGGCAGCAGCGGCGCTACGCGGTGGACCGCGAGGAGCGGTTCACGGTGATCGCGGACGTCGTCGAGCACGTCACGGCGACGGCGGACCCCCGGCCGCTCCTGCTCGACCTCGGCTGCGGACCCGGCTCACTGTCCGCCCGGCTCGCCCACCGGCTGCCGGACGCCGAGATCGTCGCCGTGGACATGGACCCCCTGCTGCTGGAGCTGGGGCGCACCCATCACGCCGACGCCGCCCGGTACGTGGACACCGTGATCGGCGCGGACGGCTGGACCGAGACCCTGGAACTGCGTCGCGGCCTGGACGCCGCCGTCTCCACCACCGCCCTGCACTATCTCGACGAACCCACACTCCTGGACACCTACCGGGCCCTCGCCGCGCTGCTGCGGCCCGGCGGGATCCTGGTCAACGGCGACCACTTCCCGCCGGCCGCGACGCCCTGCGCCGGCCTGACCGCGCACGTGGGACGCCGGCGCGCCGAGCGGACGGGTGCGCACACCCACGAGGACTGGCGGTCCTGGTGGGCCGAGGCGGCCCGGGACCCGGAACTCGCCGACCTGTTCGCCGAGCGCGAGCGGCGCCGGCCGGCCGGGGGCGGCAACGCCGGCGCGGCGGACCTCTCGCTCGGCCGGCACGCCGAGTTGCTGCGCCGGGCGGGCTTCCGGCACGTCACGCCGGTCTGGCAGTTCGGGGACAGCTGTGTGCTGGTGGCGGTCAAGGACTGAACCCGTCGGCGGTCAGCCCCGGGCGGGGCGCCCGTCTCCGAGGGCCAGGGCCATCAGGATCTCGTCGCGGTCGTCGCCGGGCGCCACCCGCAGCGCCCCCGGCCACCGGCCGACCTCCGTCCAGCCGGCCTTGCGGTAGAAGTCCTCAAGGCCGAGGCCGGCCCGCACCGTCAGCTTCAGCCGCTCCAGGCCCAGCTCGTCGCGGGCCACGTCCCGGGCGTACCGCATCAGCGCCGCCCCGATACCCAGACCGCGCGCCGACACCTGGGTCTGGACGTGGTTGACGACACCGCAGTGCGCCTCCAGCGGATGCGCCTCGCGGCGCACCAGCAGCCAGCCCACGAGAGCGCCGTCGACGGTGGCCACGACCAGCCGGGCGCGGTGGGGAGCGAGGCTCCCGGCCAGCCGGTCCAGGGCCGGCGCGAGATGGGCCGGCGACACCGGCGGCAGCGGGCAGTCCGCCGGGATGACCGCACCGCCGGCGTTGGCCACCGCCGCCCAGCAGGCGAGCAGTTCCCGGCGCAGTGCCGAGGAGAGCTCCTCGGGCCGGGTGATCTGGGAGAACGCGGGGGCGTGCACTGTCTCGGGCGCTGTCACACCGTCAGCTTGCCAGAGACGGGTGCGGCCCGCCGGGGCGGGGGCGCCCACCGGGGCCGCACGGGCCGGCGGTGTCCGGCGCCCCCGCGGAGACGTCACGGCTTGCGGGCGACCGCCCCGTACATCGCGATGTCCTCGTCGCGGATGCCCTGCTCACCGGCGCCGTCCGGGTGCCACTTGTGCACCTGCACGATGCCCGGCTCGACCAGCTCCAGACCCTCGAAGAACTCGTCGGCCTCGGCCAGGGTGCGCAGCCGCATCGGCATGTCGCGGGCCGCGTACTCCCGGGCCACCCGGGCCACCTCCGCGGGGGCGAACTCCGCGGTGCCGATCGACATCGCCAGGTAACTGCCCGACGGCAGCGGCTCGAGGAGCCGGCGCACCACACCCACCGCGTCGTCCGCGTCCAGCATGAAGTGCACGATGGCGATCACCGTCAGCGCCACCGGACGGCTCAGGTCGAGGGTCTCGCGCAGTTCCGGCGCGTCGAGAATGGCCGCCGGATCCCGGAAGTCGGCCTCCAGGTACGACGTCCTGCCCTCCGGCGTACTGGCCAGCAGCCCCTGGGAGAGGGTGAGCACGATGGGATCGTTGTCGACGTAGACCACCCGGGCGTCGGGCGCCACCGCCTGGGCGATCTCATGGAGGTTGGGGGAGGTGGGGATGCCCGTGCCGACGTCCAGGAACTGACGCATCCCGGCGGTCTCGGCGAGCCAGCGCACCGCCCGGTTCATCCAGTCCCGGTTGGCGCGCATGTGGACCGGCAGGGCGGGCCACTCCCGGGCCATGGCGTCGCCCGCCTCCTGGTCCGCCGGGTAGTAGTCCTTGCCGCCCAGGATGTAGTCGTAGATCCGCGCCGAGTGCGCGTGGTCGGTGTCGATGCGGTCAGCGGGCCATCCGTTGTCGGGCACCGTCATGTCTCCCATACAGGTCGTGAGGTTCGGGCCAACGCTCAACAAAGAAAGCACACTTCACAGCAGAAAGTCGGCGGCACCGGCTTTCACGCCCGACACGAAGCGCGCCATCTCGTCCGCCGGGAAGACCAGTTCCGGCCCGTCCGGGTCGGTCGACCGGCGCATCGCCACCCGCCCGTCGGCCAGCCGCCGCACCTCGACGCACCCGTCGTGACGGCCGGACCCCTCCGGTCCACCCGGCTCCGGGCACGGCAGGCCCGCACGGGTCCGCGGCCGCACCCTCACAGCTCCTTGCGCAGCGCGTCGAGCGCGGCCTCGGTGCGGGCGGCCGGCGTCGCCTGGGCGCCCAGCCGGTCCAGCGCCTCCCGGTACACCACCACGTCGTCGGCCTTGTCGAGGTAGACGGCGCCCACCAGGCCGTCGAGGTAGACCACGTCGGGCAGTTCGCGGGCCCGGAACCGGAACAGCTGGTACGCGCCCGCCCGCATGGCCGGATGCGGCCCGTTGGTGAACGGCATGAGCTGCACCGTCACATGCGGCAGCCGGTTGACCTCGATGAGATGCCCGAGCTGCGCGCGCATCACCTCCGGCCCGCCGACCGGCCAGCGCAGCACCGTCTCGTCCAGCACCACCCACACCCGGGGCGGCGCCGGCCGGGTGAGCAGCGCCTGCCGGCGCATCCGCAGCGCCACCCGGCGCTCGGTGGCCTCGGCCGGGGCGTGCGGATTGCCGGCGCCCAGCAGGGCGCGCGCGTACGCCTCGGTCTGGAGCAGCCCGTGGACGAACGCGCTCTCGTAGGCCCGGATCTGCAACGCCGCCTGCTCCAGGCTCAGATAGGCGGCGTACCAGTCCGGCATGACATCGCGGTAGGTGTGCCACCAGCCGCGCTTGTTCGCCTCGCGGACCGACTTCAGGAAGGTGTCGATCTCCTGCTGGTCGGTCACCCCGTAGACCTGGAGGAGCTTCTCCGCGTCGGTCAGCCGCAGCCGGGCCACCTTGGCGGCCTCCATGCGGCGGATCGTGGAGTGGCTGACCCCGATGGCCTCGCCCGCCTCCTCGAAGGACAGCCCGGCCCGGGAGCGCAGCTCCTCCAGCTGCTTGCCGAGGATCATGCGCAGAACGGAGGGGGCACCGCCCCAGTCGGTCTCCGCCCGCACGCCCCGCTCCCTCGCTCGCTCGGAAAGTTCCCGGGTCACCGTCTCATGGGCCGAGGTGACACGGGCACTCACGGCCACGCTGCCGCGAGGAGCAGCATGCACGTGGTCACTTGCAATTTTCAACTTGCCGGTTGCGAGGCGTGGTCGGGAGGTGCCACAGTGGAGTCACCGTTCCGGTTGTCACGTACACCGGTGATGCCGCACCGGCTGCCGGCGGTCCGGGCGTTTCCGGTGCGAAGGCGGACGGAAGGCGATGGCGATGGGTGGCCCTTTCCTCCCCCGGACGCCGGACGGGCCGCCCGGCCACCACCGGACCGGCGCGTCACCCCAGCCATGCCACCCGCGGCCGGCCCGCCCGAGCCGGAGCCGCGGGGCGGCAGCGCGGGGGCCGGGCGCACTCCGGTCG
>NZ_JBQOUX010000127.1:0-1511 GCF_052216785.1 Streptomyces sp. JW3
GGGCCGCGGGGGCCGCGGCGGGCGGGTAGCCGTAGCCGCCGGGGCGGCCGGCCGGCGGGGCGGGGGGTGCGGCGGGCGCGGCCGACGCCGCCTGCGAGCTGGAGGAGGCGAGGGTGCGGCTGCGGACCCGGTACAGACCGGTGTCGAGGTCCTCCGCCTTCTCCAGGTGCACCTTGATCGGGCCCATGAAGGTGTAGCGCTGCTGCTTGGCGTAGTCGCGGACCATGCCGGCCAGTTCGTCGCCGAGCTGGCCGGAGTAGGGGCTGAGCCGCTCGAAGTCGGGCGTGCTCAGTTCCACGATGAAGTCGTTGGGTACGACGGTGCGGTCACGGTTCCAGATGGTCGCGTTGTTGTCGCACTCGCGCTGAAGCGCGCCCGCGATCTCCACGGGCTGCACCTCGGACTTGAAGACCTTCGCGAAGGTGCCGTTGACCAGACCTTCGAGACGCTGCTCGAATTTCTTCAGGACTCCCATGGGGCACCTCCTCCGTCGCTGCCGTCCTGTTCGCTGCCCTGCGTACTGCTGCTGTGCGTACTGCCTGCCTGCGTACTGCCTACCTGGTACTGCTTACTGATCGTATCCACGCGCGGGTCGATCGGCTGGTTCCCCCTGTCGGCCCGGTCGAAGGGTGTCGACGCCTCTCGGAGTTCCCGCTGGAGCTCGTCTTCGAACGCCGCGGGGCGCGCTGTCGCGCGAACTCCTGCCCAGGATCGTAGAGCCGCTCGGCGACCAGTGTCCCGCACCGGGCTGTGGACCCGGCCCGCTCCTGGGAGGACGGGCCGGACCGGTACGAGGTTGATACGTGAACGGCCACTCGCCGGGACGTGGCCGGAGGGTGCCGCGGGGCGTCGCCGGGGGCGGGGAAAGGGATGTGAATCCACCCCGGCCAGCGTGCTAATGTTCTCGATGTCGGAAGGCGCCGGGCCACGAAGGAACGGGGCAAGGAGCCGGAGGACACACCCAATGCGCGGGTGGCGGAATAGGCAGACGCGCTGGATTCAGGTTCCAGTGCCCGAAAGGGCGTGGGGGTTCAACTCCCCCCTCGCGCACCAGACGGAAGCCCCGTAGGTCTCAGACCTACGGGGCTTCCGCGTTGTGCGCTGCCTTGTGACCGGGTGCCGCTGTGAGGAAGGTCTCACCGTGCGAGCGCTGTCCGGGCGGGGCGGGGAGTAGCGTCGGGGCGCGCCGCCGGCCGGGTGCGGGCGGTGCGCCGAAGTGACGGGTGCGGGCGCCTGCCAGGGCGTACGGGCAAGGGGAGGGCGACCGGATGACCGGGCTGTCGGCCGGGGCGGGTACGGAAGCGGCGGCCGGGGGCGGGGCGCGGGGGCCTGGCGTTCGGAGCGGGGATCAGGGGGCCGTCGTGCCGGGTGAAGAGCGGGGGTCTGTCGTGCGGGACGGGGAGCGGGCGGTCGGCCCGCCGGCCGGGGGGCGGACGCCGGACGGGCCGGACGCGGGACGGGCGGCTGGTGTGCGGGATGCGGGACGGGCGGCTGGTGTGCGGGATGCGGGA
>NZ_JBQOUX010000127.1:1611-23874 GCF_052216785.1 Streptomyces sp. JW3
TCGGCGGCTGGTGTGCGGGATGCGGGATCGGCGGCTGGTGTGCGGGATGCGGGATCGGCGGCTGGTGTGCGGGATGCGGGATCGGCGGCTGGTGTGCGGGATGCCGAATCGGCGGTCGGTGTGCGGGTGCCTGTCGTGCCCGGGTTCGCGCGGTGGTCTGCGGGGAGCGCGGGGGGCGGTTTCGCGAAGGCGGAGGGCAAGGCGCTGCGGGAGCGGGTGCCGCGGTCCGCGCACGCGGTGTTCGAGGCGGATCCGGGGCGGCCCGGCGCGGTGGCCGCCGTAACGGAGTCCAACCGGGGGCGAATACCCGAGCTGACCCCGATCCGGGTGGGGCGGATGGCGGCCGGCCCCTTCGCGTTCCTGCGCGGCGCGGCCGGGCTGATGGCCCACGACCTGGCGCGGACGCCGACGACCCGGATCCGGGCGCAGCTGTGCGGGGACGCGCACGCGGCCAACTTCGGCCTGTACGGGGACGCCCGGGGCGGGCTGGTCATCGACCTGAACGACTTCGACGAGACGGTGTCCGGTCCCTGGGAGTGGGACCTGAAGCGGCTCGCCGCCTCGCTGGTGCTGGCGGGCCGGGAGGCCGGGGCCGACGAGGACACCTGCCGGGCGGCCGCCCGGGACGCGGCGGGCGCCTACCGGCGCACGATGCGGCTGCTGGCCCGGCTGCCGGTGCTGGACGCCTGGAACGCCATCGCCGACGAGGAACTGGTCTCCCACACCGACGCGCACGATCTGCTGGGCACCCTGGAGCGGGTCGCCGAGAAGGCGCGGAACAACACCAGCGGGCGGTTCGCGGCGAAGTCGACCGAGGCCACCGAGGACGGCGGGCGGCGGTTCACGGACGCCCCGCCGGTGCTGCGCCGGGTGCCGGACGCCGAGGCGGCGGTGGTCGCGGCGGCCCTGGAGGAGTACGTGGGCACGCTGCCGGGGGACCGGCTGCCGCTGCTGGCCCGGTACGCGGTGCAGGACGTGGCGTTCCGGATCGTCGGCACGGGCAGCGTCGGGACCCGGTCGTACGTGGTGCTGCTGCTCGATCACCGCGGTGAGCCGCTGGTGCTCCAGGTGAAGGAGGCCAGGGCCTCCGCGCTGGTGCCGCATCTGGCGGCGGCCGGCTTCGAGGTGCCCGAAGCCGGGCACGAGGGGCGCCGGGTGGTGCTGGGGCAGAAGCGGATGCAGGTGGTCAGCGACATGCTGCTGGGCTGGACGACGGTGGCCGGACGGCCGTTCCAGGTACGGCAGTTCCGCAACCGCAAGGGCAGTGTCGACCCGGCCGCGCTCGCCGCCGACCAGGTCGACGACTACGCGCGGATGACCGGCGCGCTGCTGGCCCGTGCGCACGCGCACAGCGCCGATCCGCGCCTGATCGCCGGGTACTGCGGCAAGAACGAGGAGCTGGACGAGGCGGTGGCGGAGTTCGCCGTCGCGTACGCGGACCGCACCGAGGCGGACCACGCGGAGCTGGTGGCGGCGGTGCGGGCCGGGCGGATCGCGGCCGAGCCGGGGGTCTGAGGCCGTTTCCGGGTGTGGTGCGGGGGCGCGCCGGGCAGGGCCTAGGCTGGGCGTGTGACGACCCCGGAAGCTGAGCAAGGCGGTGCCGCGCGGCCCGAGGAACGGCTGGAGAAGGCCGTACGGGCCGCCGAGCAGGCGCTCATCGAGTACGAGATCGCGGTGGAGACCTTCCGGGTGGAGGTCGACAACTTCTCCCGGCTGCACCACCAGCGGCTCGGCCCGGTCTACGCCCGGCTCGACGAGCTGGAGGCGCTGATCCTGGAGGCGAAGGCCGCCCGCAGCGGTGCCGCCGAGGACCAGCGGCTGGCCGACGAGGCGCGGGCCCTGCTGATGCCGCTGCCGGGCGTCGAGGAGCTGACGCACGGCTGGATGGACGGCGACGGGCTGTTCCCCGAGGCCACCGCGATGCTCACCGGGCAGGAGGTACGGCCCCCGCAGCGGGTGCGGCCCAGCGAGGAGGCCCGCAAGCTGTACCGCGAGCTGGCCCGCCGGGCCCACCCCGACCTGGCGCAGGAGGACGGCGAGCGGGCCCGGCGCGAGGAGTTCATCACCCGGGTCAACGCCGCCTACGCCCGCGGCGACGCGGGGGAGCTGCGGCGGCTGGCCGAGGAGTGGGACGCCGGGCCGAAGGAGGAGCGCGGCCCGAGCCGCGCCGAGGAGCTGTACGCCCGGCTGGAGTGGCTGGCCGAGCGCAAGGAACTGCTCACCCGGGTCGCGAACGAGCTGGAGCAGAGCGCGATCGGCGGGATGCTGCGGCTGGCCCCGGACGATCCCGACCAGCTCCTTGAGGAGATCGCCGAGCAGCTGACCGCGCAGGTCGCCGAGCGGGAGGCGGAGCTCGCCGAGCTGCTGGGGCAGGCCGCGCCGGGCACCGGGTCCGGTAGCGTCGGGGCATGAGTTTCGGAGCTGGGGTTCCCACGGTCGAGGTCGCGGACCTCAAGGACGACGACTTCCTGCTGGACGTCCGCGAGGACGACGAGTGGCGGGCGGGGCACGCCGAAGGGGCGCTGCACATCCCGCTCAGCGAGTTCGTCGCCCGCTACGGCGAGCTGACCGAGGCCGCGCCCGAGGCCGGCCGGGTCCATGTGATCTGCCGGTCCGGCGGACGGTCGGCGCAGGTCACCATGTACCTGGCGCAGCAGGGCATCGACGCGGTGAACGTCGACGGCGGCATGCAGGTGTGGGCCGCGGCGGGCCGGCCCGTGGTGACGGACTCGGGCGAGCCGGGGCACGTCGCCTAAGACACTGTCGTCCGGCGAGTTCTCTGCGGAGGCTGTGGGCGCGCGCCGCGCCCAGTACCGTTCGCGTGCGAGTCCCGCCCGGTGGGTGCGGGACGGGTGCGACGACGGATGCCGGTATGCGGGAGCGGGGCTGGATGGACGCGTACGACTCGGGGCCTGGCGCCCGGCACGGTGCGGCCGACGGCGACGCCGCCCGCAGCGGGGTCGCCGCGCTCTCCCCGCGCTACCAGGTCGGCGCGGCGGTCGCGCTGGCGGTCGTCGCCGCCGTGGTCTCGGTCCATCTCGGCATGACGTTCCTGCATGTGGCGCCGTCGAACACGGTCACCAAGCAGCACGGTGACGTCATCGACGACTGGATCTACCCGGAGTTCGAGCAGAACTGGAAGCTGTTCGCGCCCAATCCGCTCCAGCAGAACATCTCCGTCCAGGTCCGCGCCGAGCTGAGCACGGCCGACGGCGGGGTCCGCACCACCGGCTGGTACGACCTGTCCGCCGCGGACGGCCGGGCCATCGACGGCAATCCGCTGCCCAGCCACACCCAGCAGAACGAGCTGCGCCGGGCCTGGGACTTCTACACCGCCACCCATGACTCCGACGACCGCGCGGTGGGGCTGCGCGGGGCGCTGTCCGAGGCGTATCTGCGCCGGATCGCCGTCCTGCGCCTGGCGCGGGCGGGCGCGGCCGGTGCGGGCGATGTGCTGGACCAGGTCCAGTACCGCTCCCGGACCAGCGCGGTGGAGCCGCCGGACTGGAGCGGGGAGCAGGTCTCCGACCGGACCGAGGTCCGGGAGCTGCCCTGGTGGCGGGTGCCGGCGCGTGAGGCGGACGGGGGCGTGGCGTGAACCGCGTCGCCCTGTCGGTCTCCCGGGGGATCGCCCGGGTCACCGAGGCCGCCCTCGGCCCGTATCAGACGGCGGTGGTCCGGATCGGGTTCGGCGCCACCTGGCTGCTGTTCCTGCTGCGGGAGTTCCCGCACCGCCATGAGCTGTACGGTCCGGACGGGCCGTGGAGCTGGGCCCTGGCCCGGCGGCTGACCGCGGACAACGGCGCGTTCACGGCGCTGATGTGGTCCGACGGCCGGCTCTGGTTCGAGACGGTGTACGCGCTGTCCCTGCTGGCGAGCGTGGTGCTGCTGCTGGGCTGGCGGACCCGGACCGCGTCGGTGCTGTTCATGGTCGGGGTGCTGTCGCTCCAGAACCGCAGCGTCTTCGTCGGTGACGGCGGCGACAACGTGCTGCACCTGATGAGCGTCTACCTCGTCTTCACGCGCTGCGGGCGGGTGTGGTCGCTGGACGCGCGCCGGGCCCGGCGGTCGGCGGCGGCGCGGGAGCGCGGCGAGCGGGTGCCGGACCGGACCGGGGTGGTGCTGTGGGCCGGGTTCGGGCTCGCGCTGGCCGCGGTGACGCTGACCGGGCGGGTCGACGGCTTCGGCGACGAGTGGCTGGTGCCGGCGCTGCTGTGGGGGGTGTGGCTGGGGCAGGCGCTGTGGTGGGCCGTGGGGCGGTGGGCGACGGGCGGCGAGCCGCGCGTCCTGCTGGACGTGATCGCCAACCTCGTGCACAACGGCGCCCTCCTGGTGATCATGGCGGAGGCGTGTCTGATCTACGCGACCGCCGGCTGGTACAAGGTGCAGGGCTCGCGCTGGCAGGACGGCACCGCCGTCTACTACCCCCTGCAACTGGAGTACTTCTCGCCCTGGCCGCAGCTCGCCGGTCTGCTGGCGGCCAGCGGCACGGTGGTGATGCTCATCACCTATGGAACGGTCGTGGTGCAGGTCGCGTTCCCGTTCACGCTGTTCAACCGGCGGGTCAAGAACGTGCTGCTGGCCGTCATGATGACCGAGCACGCGGTGATCGCCGCGGTGCTCGGGCTGCCGTTCTTCTCGCTGGCGATGATCGTGGCGGACGCGGTGTTCCTGCCGACGCCGTTCCTGCGCCGGCTCGGCGCGGTGGCGGCCCGGGTGGCGGCGCGGGTGGTGCGGCGCCGGGACGGGGCGGCGGTGGCGGTGCCCGCGCAGGGCGTTCCCGAGGACGCCGGGCCCACGCACGTAGGCTTCGGGGCATGAGCGACCCGCGCCCGACCGACCCCCTGCGCGCCTGGCGCCGGCTCGCCGGCGACCGGGTTCTGCTGGACGGCTTCCACGCCCTCAAGCACGCGCTGCGCTTCGGGGCTGACGTCCCGATGGCGGTCGCCGCCGACCGGGCCGCGGCGCTCGCCCTCGCCGACGAACTGGCACCGGACGTACGGGAGCGGCTGGCCGGTCTGCTCACCGAGGTCACGCCCGAGGCGTACGCCTCGCTGGTGGCGCGTCCGCATCCCACCGCGGTGGCCGCGCTGGCGGTACGTCCGGCGCGGGCGGCGGCGCTGCGGCGACTGGCGCGCACTGCGCGTACGGCGCCCGTCGTGGTCCTCGACCAGCCGCGCAACCTCGGCAACGCGGGGGCGGTGATCCGGCTGGCCGCCGGGTTCGGCGCGACCGGCGTGGTCACCACCGGCACCCTCGACCCCTGGCACCCCACCGTGGTGCGCGGCGGGGCAGGGCTGCACTTCGCGACCGCCGTGGAGCGGCTGGCGGTGGCGGAGCTGCCGCCGGGCCCGGTGTTCGCGCTGGACCCGGCGGGCGAGGACCTGCGGGGGCTGAAGCTGCCCGACGACGCGCTGCTCGCCTTCGGGTCCGAACGCAGCGGCCTCTCCGCCGAGTTGCGGGCCCGGGCCGACCACCTGGTCGCCCTGCCGATGCGGCCGCAGGTCTCCAGCTACAACCTGGCGACCAGTGTGGCGATGGCGCTGTACCACTGGAGTGCGGGGCGGCTGTCCTAGTAGGACTTGGTCAGGCCGGCCGGCGGACCTCGATGACCCGGAAGCGGCTCGCGACGAACGCGCCGTCGGTGAGGGCCGCGTTGGCCGCCGGGTTGCCGCCCGAGCCGTGGAAGTCGGAGAAGGCGGCCGTCTGGTTGACGTACACCCCGCCGGTCAGGTTGACGGAGAGCTGGGCGGCCTCCTGGAGGCAGACCTCCTCGACGGCCCGCTCGACCGCCGCGTCGGTGGTGTGGGCGCCGACGGTCATCGCGCCCTTCTCGCGCACGGCGCGGCGCAGCAGGTCGGTGGCGTCGGCGGCCGAGTCGACGGCGACGGCGAAGGAGACCGGGCCGAAGCACTCGCTCAGGTAGGCGGGTTCGTCGGCGGCGCCGTCCCAGTACTTGCGCGCGCCGTCCAGTTTGACGATCACCGGGGTGCGGACGACCGCGTCGGGGAAGTCGGGATGCGGCACCGCGCGGGAGGCGAGGGCGACTTCGCCCAGCCGGCCGGCGGCTTCCAGGCGGGCCTTGACGTCCGGGTTGACGAGCGCGCCGAGCAGCGCGCTCGCCCGCGCGTCGTCGCCGAGCAGGGCGTCGACCGCGCGGGCCAGGTCGGCGGTCACCTCGTCGTAGGACTTGGGGCCCTGGTCGGTGCGGATGCCGGTGCGCGGGATCAGCAGGTTCTGCGGGGTGGTGCACATCTGGCCGCTGTACAGGGAGAGGGAGAAGGCCAGGTTGGCGAGCATGCCCCGGTAGTCGTCGGTGGACTCGACGAGCACCGTGTTGACGCCGGCCTTCTCGGTGAAGACCTGGGCCTGGCGGGCGTGCGTCTCCAGCCAGTCGCCGAAGGCGGTGGAGCCGGTGTAGTCGATGATCCGGATCTCGGGGCGGGTGGCGAGGGTCTTGGCGAGGCCCTCGCCGGGGGCCTCGGCGGCCAGCGCGACCAGGTTCGGGTCGAAGCCGGCCTCGGTGAGCACCGCGCGGGCGGCGGCCACGGTGAGGGCGAGCGGCAGCACCGCGCGGGGGTGCGGTTTGACCAGCACCGCGTTGCCGGTGGCCAGGGAGGCGAACAGGCCCGGGTAGCCGTTCCAGGTCGGGAAGGTGTTGCAGCCGATGACCAGGCCGATGCCGCGCGGGACCGGGGTGAAGCTCTTGGTCAGCGTCAGCGGGCCGCGCTTGCCCTGCGGCTTGGTCCACTCGGCGCGCTCGGGGACCCGGGTCTGCTCCGCGTAGGCGTACGCCACCGCCTCCAGGCCGCGGTCCTGGGCGTGCGGGCCGCCCGCCTGGAACGCCATCGGGTACGCCTGCCCGGAGGTGTGCATCACCGCGTGCGCGAACTCGTGCGACCGGTCGTTGATCCGCTTCAGGATCTCCAGGCAGACCAGCGCGCGGAGCTCGGCGCCCGCGTCCCGCCAGGCGGCCTGGCCGGCCCGCATGGCGGGCAGCAGCACGTCGAGGTCCGCGTGCGGGTAGCCGACGCCGAGCTCGGGGCCGTACGGGGAGGTCTCGGCGCCCACCCAGCCGTCGGTGCCGGGCTGGCCGAGGTCGAGGCGGGTGCCGAGCAGGGCGTCGAACGCGGCCTTGCCGGCCGCCGGGGCCAGGCTGCCCTGCTCGCCGTACGCCTTGGGGTGCTCGGGGTGCGGGGACCAGTACGCGCGCGTGCGGATCGCTTCCAGGGCCCGGTCGAGGGTGGGCCGGTGGCCGGCGAGCAGGGCGTGCGGGGTGAGCCCGGTGGTGCGTTCGGCGGTGGGGGCGGTGGCGGGTTCGGTGACGGATTCGGTGGCCATGCGGGACCAACTCCTCGTTCTCCTGAGCCGCGCGTCGGGCTCCGGGGCCCGAAGGCCCTGGTGGGAACAGCGGGACAGGCGAATCCTGGGCGGGAACCATCGGACACGGCTAGAGTAACCGAACGATCGGTCGGGACAAGGGGACCCGCGGCATCTGTGGAAAACCCGGTGCGGGAGGATCGCGCACATGACAGCACTCGACCTCAGCAGCCCCGTGGCCGTCGTCGGCGCCGGCACCATGGGCCAGGGCATCGCCCAGGTCGCACTGGTGGCGGGCCATCCCGTACGGCTGTACGACACCGTCCCCGGGCGGGCCCGGGAGGCGGCCGGCGCGATCGGCGCCCGGCTCGACCGGCTGGTGGAAAAAGGACGGCTGCCGGCCGGCGGCCGGGACGCCGCCCGGGCCCGGCTGACGCCCGCCGAGGACTTGGCCGGGCTGGCCGGCTGCGCGCTGGTGGCGGAGGCGGTGGTGGAACGGCTGGAGGTCAAGCAGGAGCTGTTCCGCGCCCTGGAGGACGTCGTCGACGACGACTGTCTGCTCGCCACCAACACCTCCTCGCTGTCCGTCACCGCGATCGGCGGCGCGCTGCGCGTCCCGGGCCGCTGCGTGGGTCTGCACTTCTTCAACCCGGCGCCGTTGCTGCCGCTGGTGGAGGTGGTCTCCGGGTTCGCCACCGACCCGTCGTCCGCCACGCGCGCGTACGACACCGCCCGCGCCTGGGGCAAGACGCCGGTCGCCTGCGCCGACACCCCCGGCTTCCTCGTCAACCGCGTCGCCCGGCCCTTCTACGCCGAGGCGTTCGCCGTGTACGAGGACCAGGGCGCCGATCCGGCCACCATCGACGCCGTGCTGCGCGAGTGCGGCGGCTTCAGGATGGGCGCCTTCGAGCTGACCGACCTGATCGGACAGGACGTCAACGAGGCCGTCACGCACTCCGTGTGGACGTCGTTCTTCCAGGACGCCCGCTTCCGGCCGTCGCTCGCCCAGCGGCGCCTGGTGGAGTCCGGCCGGCTGGGCCGCAAGAGCGGACGGGGCTGGTACGACTACCGGGACGGCGGCGACGGCGACGGCGCGGGTGGCGGGGGCGACCGCGGTGGTGCCGGGCGGCCCGAGCCGCACACCGCCGGGCCGGCCGACCGGCCCCCGTACATCGTCGTGCACGGCGACTTGGGCCCGGCCGCCGCGCTGGTGCCGATGGCCCGCGAGGCCGGCATCGAGGTCCGCGCGGCGGACGACGGGTACGACGACGAGTACGACGCGCGGATCGTCCTGCCCGGGGGCGGCGAGCTGTACCTGACGGACGGCCGGACCGCCGGGGAGCGCGACGTCGTCCACTTCGACCTCGCCCTCGACTACCGCGCGGCCACCCGGGTCGCGCTGTCCGCGGGACCGGACACCGCGGCCCGGACGCTCCAGGAGGCCACCGGCCTGTTCCAGGCACTCGGCAAGCAGGTCAGCGTGATCGGGGACGTCCCCGGCATGATCGTCGCACGGACCGTCGCGCGGATCATCGACCTGGCCCACGAGGCGGTCGCCCAGGGGGTGGCGACCGCGGCGGACGTCGACACGGCGATGCGGCTGGGCGTCAACTACCCCGCCGGGCCCTTCGCGTGGGCGCGTTCGCTGGGACCGGCCTGGGCGTACGCCCTGCTCCACGCCGTGCACCTGCGTGACCCTTCCGGCCGCTGCGCGCCGTCCCTGGCGCTGTACCGGCACGCCCACGCCTGCGACCAGCGGGAGGACCGCCCCTCATGACCACCGCCAAGCGTGACTCGTACACCCCTCAGACCCTGCTCTCGGTCGCCGTGCGGGTCTTCAACGAGCGCGGCTACGACGGCACCTCCATGGAGCACCTGTCCAAGGCGGCCGGTATCTCCAAGTCGTCGATCTACCACCATGTGGCCGGCAAGGAGGAACTGCTGCGCCGGGCCGTCAGCCGGGCCCTGGACGGACTGTTCGGCATCCTCGACGAGGAGCACGCGCGCGTGGGGCCCGCCGCCGGGCGGCTGGAGTACGTGGTGCGGCGCATGGTCGAGGTGCTCATCGCGGAGCTGCCGTACGTGACGCTGCTGCTGCGGGTGCGCGGCAACACCGCCACCGAGCGGTGGGCGCTGGAGCGGCGCCGCGACTTCGACCACCGGGTGGCCGCGCTGGTGAAGGCGGCGGCCGCCGAGGGCGACGTGCGCGACGACGTGGACGGACGGCTGGCGACCCGGCTGGTCTTCGGGATGATCAACTCGATCGTCGAGTGGTACCGGCCGGACGGCCGGGGCGCGGGCCGGCGGGAGGTCGCCGACGCGGTGGTGCGGCTGGTGTTCGGGGGACTGAGGGAAGGATCCTAGTTCCGGGGCTCCAGGTCCTGTTCCTCGAAGACCAGCAGCGTGCGGGTGCTGAGCACCTGGGGGATCGCCTGGATCCGGGTCAGGACCAGCTCGCGCAGCGCCCGGTTGTCGGGCGTGTGGACCAGCAGCAGGACGTCGAAGTCGCCGCCCACCAGGGCGATGTGGGCGGCCCCCGGCAACTCCTCCAACTGCTCGCGCACCGTCCGCCAGGAGTTCTGGACGATCTTCAGGGTGATGTACGCGGAGGTGCCCTGCCCCGCGCGTTCGTGGTCGACGCGGGCACTGAAGCCGCGGATCACGCCGTCCTCGACCAGCCGGTTGATCCGCGCGTAGGCGTTGGCCCGGGAGACATGGACCCGTTCGGCGACCGACCGTATCGAGGCACGGCCGTCCGCCTGGAGGATGCGCAGGATGTCCTGGTCGATCGCGTCCAGGGGGCGCGGGGGCGGCGGAGCGGCGCTGTCCTGCGGGCGCTCGGCCATTTGTTCAGCTGCCATCTCCCCCGACCTCCCTACCATGGACGTACTGCGTCCATCACAGGCTGTGCAGAACCGTTTGTCCACAACCCGGGGGGCGTCGTAGCCAAAATGTGCCGACGACCGAACAATCGGTAGGTGAGACCCGTCACACCCGTGGCGTGCCGCGAACCACTCCCACGAGGAGGTGCCGTCATGACGGTCATGGAGCAGCGGATTGCGTACCGGCCGGCTCCGCCGCCCGCCTGGCAGCCCCGCACGGACCCCGCGCCGCTGCTGCCCGACGCCGCGCCGTACCGCGTCCTCGGCACCGAGGCCGCCGACGCGGCCGACCCCGCGCTGCTGCGCGCGCTGCACGCCCGCCTGGTGGCCGGCCGGCGGTTCAACGCGCAGGCCACCGCCCTCACCAAGCAGGGCCGGCTCGCCGTCTACCCGTCCAGCACCGGGCAGGAGGCCTGCGAGATCGCCGCCGCGCTGGTGCTCCGGGAGCGCGACTGGCTCTTCCCCAGCTACCGCGACACGCTCGCCGTGATCACCCGCGGCGTCGATCCGGTCCAGGCGCTCACCCTGCTGCGCGGCGACTGGCACACCGGCTACGACCCCTACGAGCACCGCGTCGCCCCCCTCTCCACCCCGCTCGCCACCCAGCTTCCGCATGCCGTCGGCCTCGCGCACGCCGCCCGGCTGGGGGGCGACGACGTGGTCGCGCTGGCCATGGTCGGCGACGGCGGCACCAGCGAGGGCGACTTCCACGAGGCGCTGAACTTCGCCGCCGTCCGGCGCTCCCCGGTCGTCTTCCTGGTCCAGAACAACGGCTTCGCGATCTCCGTCCCGCTCGCCAAGCAGACCGCGGCCCCGTCGCTGGCCCACAAGGCCGTCGGCTACGGCATGCCCGGCCGGCTGGTCGACGGCAACGACGCGGTCGCCGTCCACCAGGTACTCTCCGACGCCGTACGGCACGCGCGCGACGGCGGCGGCCCGGTCCTGGTGGAGGCGATCACGTACCGCTTGGACGCCCACACCAACGCCGACGACGCCACCCGTTACCGGGGCGACGCCGAGGTGGCCACCTGGCGCGGGCACGACCCCGTCGACCTCCTGGAGCGCGAGCTGACCCGGCGCGGACTGCTCGACGAGGACACCGCGCGGGCCGCCCACGAGGCCGCCGAGGCGCTCGCCGCCGACCTGCGCGCGCGGATGCACCAGGACCCCCGGCTGGACCCCATGGAGCTGTTCGCCCACGTCTACGCCGAACCGACCCCGCAACTGCGCGAGCAGCGGGCGCTGCTGCGGGCGGAGCTGGCGGCGGAGGCGGAGGCGGAAGCAGAGGCAGAAGCCGGGGCAGAGGTGGAGGCCGGGGCAGAGGTGGAGGCCGGGGCAGAGGTGGAGGCCGGGGCCGGGGCGGGCGTGGCCGGGGCGGGGCGATGAGCACCGTCGCCGCCCGGCCGGCCACCATGGCGGGGGCTCTCACCCGCGCGCTGCGCGACGCCATGGCCGCCGACCCGGCCGTGCACGTCCTGGGCGAGGACGTCGGCACCCTCGGCGGGGTCTTCCGGGTCACCGACGGACTCGCCGCGGAGTTCGGCGAGGACCGCTGCACGGACACGCCGCTCGCCGAGGCCGGCATCCTCGGCACGGCCGTCGGCATGGCGATGTACGGGCTGCGCCCGGTGGTGGAGATGCAGTTCGACGCCTTCGCCTACCCGGCGTTCGAACAGCTCGTCTCGCACGTGGCCCGGATGCGCAACCGCACCCGGGGCGCGATGCCGCTGCCGCTCACCGTCCGCATCCCCTACGGCGGCGGCATCGGCGGCGTCGAGCACCACAGCGACTCCTCCGAGGTGTACTACCTGGCCACCCCCGGCCTGCACGTGGTCACGCCCGCGACCGTCGCCGACGCCTACGGACTGCTGCGCGCCGCCATCGCCTCCGACGACCCGGTGGTCTTCCTGGAGCCCAAGCGGCTGTACTGGTCCAAGGACGCCTGGAACCCCGAGCGGCCGGCAGCCGTTGAACCGATAGGCCGCGCGGTGGTGCGGCGCTCGGGCCGGAGCGCCACACTCATCACGTACGGACCGTCCCTGCCCGTCTGCCTGGCGGCGGCCGAGGCGGCCCGGGCCGAGGGCTGGGACCTCGAAGTCGTCGACCTGCGCTCCCTGGTGCCGTTCGACGACGAGACGGTGTGCGCCTCGGTGCGGCGGACGGGACGCGCGGTCGTCGTCCACGAGTCGGGCTCCTTCGGTGGCCCGGGCGGGGAGATCGCGGCCCGGATCACCGAGCGCTGCTTCCATCAGCTGGAAGCACCGGTGCTGCGGGTGGCCGGGTTCGACATCCCGTATCCGCCGCCGATGCTGGAGCGCCACCACCTGCCCGGTGTGGACCGGGTGCTGGACGCGGTGGGGCGTCTGCAATGGGAGGCCGAGAGCTGATGGCAGCACAGGTACGGGAGTTCCGGCTCCCCGACCTCGGTGAGGGGCTCACCGGGGCGGAGATCGTGCGCTGGATGGTCGAGGTCGGCGACACCGTCGCCGTCGACCAGCCGGTGGTCGAGGTCGAGACGGCCAAGGCGATGGTGGAGGTGCCCTGCCCCTACGGCGGCGTGGTCACCGAGCGGTTCGGCGCCGAGGGTGCGGAAGTGCCGGTGGGGGCGCCGCTGTTGGCGGTGGCGGCCGGGGCGGAGGCGACGGCCGGGGCGGACGAGGCGGACGGCGGGGGCGGCGGGGGAGACGGTGGTGACGCCGGGAATGTCGCGGAGGCCGGGAATGCCGGGGACGCCGGGGACAGTGCTGGGCGGGACGAGGGCTCGGGCAACGTGCTCGTGGGGTACGGGACCGCGGGGGCGCCCGCGCGGCGGCGCCGGGTGCGGCCCGGGGAGCCGGTGTCCGTGGCCGGGGCCCCGGAGCGGCACGGGGTTCCCGCGCGGGTGAACGGCCGGGTGGCGGACGCCGAGCGGGCCGAGGGGCCGGTGCCGGTCATCTCCCCGCTGGTCCGCCGGCTGGCCCGGCGAAACGGCCTGGACCTGCGCGAGCTGCCCGGTTCGGGACCGGACGGGCTGATCCTGCGCGCGGACGTGGAGTACGCGCTGCGGGCCGCCGCCGCGCAGGGCCGTACGGCGGTGCCGCGCGGTGAGCCGGACGGCCGCGGCGCCCTCACGGGCCGCGACCGTACGGTGCCCGAGGGCATCCAGGGCATCCAGGGCATCCAGGGCATCCAGGGCATCCAAGGCGCCACGGGCGGCGGCGACGGTGCCGCGGGCGTCCGGGTCCCGCTCAAGGGTGTCCGCGGTGCCGTCGCCGACAAGCTGACCCGCAGCCGGCGCGAGATACCGGACGCGACCGTCTGGGTGGACGCCGACGCGACCGGGCTGACGCGGGCGCGCACCGCGATGAACGCGGCCGGGGGGCCGAAGATCTCGCTGCTCGCCCTGCTGGCCCGGATCTGCACCGCGGCCCTCGCCCGCTTCCCTGAGCTGAACGCCACCGTCGACACCCAGGCCCGGGAGATCGTCCGGTTCGACCGGGTGCACCTCGGCTTCGCCGCGCAGACCGACCGGGGCCTGGTGGTGCCGGTGGTCCGTGACGCGCACACCCGGGACGCCGAGTCACTCACCGCCGAGTGCGCCCGGCTGACCGAGGCCGCCCGGGCCGGGACGCTGGCCCCCGCCGACGTCACCGGCTCCACCTTCACGCTGAACAACTACGGCGTGTACGGCGTCGACGGCTCCACGCCGATCCTCAACCACCCCGAGGCCGCCATGCTCGGCGTCGGCCGGATCGCGGCCAAACCCTGGGTGCACGAGGGGGAGTTGGCGGTCCGGCAGGTCGTGCAGCTGTCGCTCACCTTCGACCACCGGGTGTGCGACGGAGGCACGGCGGGCGGATTCCTGCGGTACGTCGCCGACTGCGTGGAACAGCCGGCGGTCCTGCTGCGCACACTCTGATTGCGGGCCCTCCCCCGCGTTCCCTGTGATCGGTCGGGCCCGCATACTCGGGGGGTGACCGCGAACGAGCCCTCCGAGGCCCGGACCGACGCCCGGGAGGACGAAGCCGCGCGCGACGCCCGGGAGGACGAAGCCGCGCGCGACGCCGGGTACGACGCCGTCGTGCTGGCCGGTGGTGCCGCCCGGCGGCTCGGCGGCGCCGACAAGCCCGGAGTGCGGGTCGGCGGGCGCGCGCTGCTGGACCGGGTGCTGACCGCCTGCGCCGGAGCCTCGGCCACCGTCGTCGTCGCCGGTCCCCGGCCGACCGTACGGCCCGTCGTCTGGGCCCGTGAGGACCCGCCCGGCGCCGGACCGGTGGCCGCGCTCGCCGCCGGGCTGCGGCACACCACGGCGGAGTACGTCGCCGTACTCTCGGCCGACCTGCCGTTCCTGCACGGAGCGACCGTGCGGCGGCTGCTGACGGCGGTCGCGGCCGGTTCCGCCGGTACCGAGGGGGCGCTGCTCACCGACACCGACGGGCGGGACCAGCCGCTGGTCGCCGCCTACCGGGCGGCCGCGCTCCGCCGTGAACTGGCCGCACTGGCCGACGCGCACGCGGGGCTGACCGGGCTGCCGCTGCGCCGGCTCACCGCGGGGCTGCGACTCGTTCGCGTCCCCGATCCCGTCGCGTCCTTCGACTGCGACACCTGGGACGACATCGCCACCGCAAGGGCACGCATCAGGGAGCATGGGCACGTGTTGGATGAATGGATTTCCGCCGCCAAGGACGAACTGGGCATCGAGCTCGACGTCGACACCGCCGTCCTGCTCGACCTGGCCCGGGACGCCGCCCACGGGGTGGCCCGGCCCGCCGCCCCGCTGACCACCTTCCTCGTCGGCTACGCGGCCGCACGGGCCGGTGGCGGGCCCGAGGCCGTCGCCGAGGCCGCCCGCAAGGCCGCGGCGCTCGCCCTGCGCTGGGCGGAGGAAGGCGCCGCCGGGACGGCCCCCGCCCCCGGCGGCCGTCCGGACGCCGGATGACCGCCCGCTCCGGCGGGACGGGTCTGGACGCCGAGGACCTCGACGTCGAGGAGGCACTCGCCCTCGTGAACGACCAGGCCGACACCGGGGGTGATCAATCCGGCGATCACTCCGGGGACCGCTTCGGTGGTCCCGCCGGCGACCGCCGCCGTGGCGACCGGGCCGAACCCCGCCGCGCCTCCCGTCCGGACACCCCTCGTCCGGACGCCCCCCGCCCCGACGCCTCCCGCCAGGACGCCTCCCGCCAGGACGCCTCCCGCCAGGACGCCTACCGCCAGGACGCCTACCGCCAGGACGCCTCCCACCCGGAAGCCTCCCACCCGGAAGCCACCCGCCCGGACGGCTCCCGGCATCGCGCTGCCCACCGTGCGGCTTCCTGGCCCGCCGCCCGCAGGGTCGCCGAGCGGGCCGGGCGGGCCGGTGCCCGGACCGCCGGGCGGCAGCCGGTCTCCGTCCGCCTCGACACGGCCCTCGGACTCACCCTGGCCGCGCCGCTCGGGGCCCTCACCGATCTGCCCCCCTTCGACACCTCGGCGATGGACGGCTGGGCGGTCGCGGGTCCCGGCCCCTGGACCGTGCGTGAGGAGGGCGTCCTCGCGGGCCACGCCGCGCACCCGCTGCTCGCCGACGGCGAGGCCGTACGGATCGCCACCGGCGCCCGGGTCCCCGCCGACACCACGGCCGTACTCCGCAGCGAACACGGCCGTACCGACCCGCAGCACCGGCTGCACGCCACCCGCGCGGTGACGCAGGGCCAGGACATCCGCCCGCGCGGCCAGGAGTGCGGGCGCGGCGACCAACTGCTGCCGGCCGGTGCCCTGGTGACCCCGGCGGTGCTGGGACTGGCCGCGGCGGCCGGGTACGACACGCTCACCGTGGTGCCCCGGCCGCGCGCCGAGATCCTGGTGCTCGGCGACGAGCTGCTCACCGAGGGGCTGCCGCACGACGGACTCATCCGGGACGCGCTCGGCCCGATGCTGCCGTCCTGGCTGCGGGCGCTGGGCGCCGAGGTGACCGCGGTGCGCCGGCTCGGTGACGACGCCGACGCCCTGCACCGGGCGGTCACCGGGTCCGACGCCGACCTGATCGTCACCACCGGCGGCACGGCCGCGGGCCCGGTCGACCACGTCCACCCCACGCTGCACCGGGTCGGCGCCGAACTCCTGGTGGACGGCGTCCAGGTGCGGCCCGGCCACCCCATGCTGCTGGCCCGGACCGGTGCGGCCCAGCACCTCGTGGGGTTGCCCGGCAATCCCCTCGCCGCCGTCTCCGGGCTGCTCACCCTCGCGGAGCCGCTGCTGCGGACCCTGGCGGCCCGCCCGTCGCCGGAACCGTACGCGCTGCCGCTGCGCGGCGAGGTGCACGGGCACCCGCACGACACCCGGCTCGTCCCCGTGGTCCTGCGCGGCGACGGCGCCGTGCCGCTGCACTACAACGGACCGGCCATGCTGCGGGGGATCGCGGCCGCCGACGCCCTGGCGGTCGTACCTCCGGGCGGTGCGCGGCCGGGGCAGGAGGCCGAGATGCTCGATCTGCCCTGGGCCACCGGCGGAATCGGAGTGTGTTTCACGTGAAACTTCCCGGCCATGACGCGATCGCGCGCCAGGCGGACGAGCATCTCGTGACCCACAAGGTGAAGCTGCCCAGAAAGCTGGTGGAGCACCCGTTCCGCCAGGTGGGGAAGCGGCTCTCCTGGGCCCTCGTCGTCCTGGTGGCGACCGCGTTGATCGTGTGGGCCGACAGCGACGGCTACAACGACAACTCGGACGGCTCGGTCGATCTCCTCGACGCGTTCTACTACGCGACCGTCACCCTCTCCACCACCGGGTACGGCGACATCACACCGGTCAGCGACGCCGCCCGGCTGACCAACATCTTCGTCATCACGCCGCTGCGCGTGCTGTTCCTGATCATCCTGGTCGGCACCACGCTGGAAGCCCTCACCGAACGCACCCGGGAGGAATGGCGACTGAACCGCTGGAGGTCCACCTTGCGCGATCACACCGTCGTCGTCGGTTTCGGCACGAAGGGGAGGTCGGCGGTCCGGACCGTCTGTGCGACCGGGCTGCGGAGGGAACAGGTCGTGGTGGTCGACCCGAGCGGCAAGGCGATCGAGGCCGCCACGGCCGACGGTTTCGCCGGGGTGATAGGCGATGCCACCCGCAGTGAGGTGCTCAAGCGGGCCGAGGTGCACAAGGCCCGGCAGATCATCATCGCGACCCAGCGCGACGACACGGCGGTGCTGGTGGCGCTGACGGCCCGGCAGCTCAACAAGGGCGCCAAGATCGTGGCCGCGGTCCGCGAGGAGGAGAACGCGCCGCTGCTGAAGCAGTCGGGCGCCGATGCCGTGATCACCAGCGCCAGTGCCGCGGGCCGGCTGCTCGGGCTCTCCGTGCTGAGCCCCGCCGCCGGCATGGTGATGGAGGACCTCATCAGCCAGGGCAGCGGTCTCGACATCGTCGAACGGCCCGTCATAAAGGCCGAGGTGGGCAAGGGCCCCCGGGAGGTCGACGACCTGGTGGTGAGCGTGCTGCGCGGGCACCGGGTGCTCGGCTACGACGACCCCGCCGTCGGCGGGCTGGAACTGACCGACCGGCTGATCACGATCGTCCGGGCGACCCCGGGGAACCAGGTCGCGCCGGACTCCCGTCCGCTGCCCCGGGACTGACCGCCGCCGTCTCCCCCGGTCACTTGCGGTTGTAGAGCCGCATCGTGACCGGGCCGAAGACCGCCAGGACCAGTGCCGACCAGCCCAGCGACCAGGCGATCTCGTCGGCCGGCCAGTCGCCCGCCATCAGGCCGCGCACCGCGGAGGCCACGTGGGTGATCGGGCTGTTGTTGACGAACGCCTGGAGCCAGCCGGGCATGGTCGACGGGTCGACGAAGACGTTGGACAGGAAGGTGAGCGGGAAGATCACCATCATGCTGACGCTCATCACCGCCTTCTCGGTGCGCAGCATCAGCCCGAACATGGTCCAGATCCACGAGAAGGCGAACGAGAACACCAGCAGCAGCGCGATCCCGGCGATCACCCCGACGACCCCGCCGTCCGGCCGGTAGCCGAGGATCAGACCCACGGCGAGCATCACCACGGAAGCGATGGTGTAGCGCAGCGCGTCGCCGAGCAGATAGCCGACCATCGCGGCCGGCCGCCAGATCGGCAGCGTGCGGAAGCGGTCGAAGACGCCCTTCTCGATGTCGGTGTTGACCGACACCCCGGTGTACATCGTGATCATGACGACCGACATCACCAGGATGCCGGGCAGCACGAACTGGATGTAGTCACCCGGCGAACCGGCCAGCGCACCGCCGAAGAGGTACGTGAACATCAGCAGGTTCATGATCGGGAACGCGGTGACGTCGAAGAGCTGTTCCGGCACGTGCTTGATCTTGAGGATCGCGCGCCAGCCGAAGGTCAGGGACGCCGACAGGGAACTGGGCCGCGGCGGCCGTTCCCCGGCGACCAGCAGGGCGGCCAGCGACTCGGCGCTGACCGGGGCGAGTTCCTTGTGCTCGGTGTTCGTGGCCGTACTGGTGCTCATGCCGCCACCTCGTCCTTCGGGTCGTCGCCGCCGGCGTCGGGGAGGGCCTCTTGGCCGGTGTCGTGCCCGGTGTCGTGGCCGGTGTCGTGGCCGGTCAGGGCCAGGAAGACCTCGTCGAGGCTGGGCTGCCCCAGGGAGAAGTCGTCCACGGTGACGCCGGCCCGGGTCAGCGCGGTGAGCGCGCGGGCGGCCTGGTCGGCGGCGGCGTCCTCGGCCGTCGCGTTCAGCCGGGCGGTCAGCGCCACCGGGTCGCCCTCCAGCTGCACCTCGGCGGCGAGCAGCTCGCGCAGCAGCCGCTCGGCCTCCGGCCGCCGGTCCGCGTCCCGCAGCCGCAGATGGACGGAGCCGGCGCCGACGGACGCCTTCAGCTCGCCCTTGGTCCCCTCGGCGATCACCTTGCCCTTGTCGATGACGGCGATCCGGGCGGCGAGCTGGTCGGCCTCGTCCAGGTACTGGGTGGTCAGCAGCACGGTGGTGCCCTGGGCGACGACCGCGCGCACGATGTCCCAGACCTGGTTGCGGCTGCGCGGGTCCAGGCCGGTGGTCGGCTCGTCCAGGAAGAGCAGGTCGGGGGTGTTGAGGATGGACGCGGCGATGTCGATACGGCGCCGCATGCCGCCGGAGTAGTGCTTGACCTGCCGGGCGGCGGCGGCCGTCAGCCCGAAGGCCTCCAGCAGTTGCCCGGCGCGCTGCCGGGCGGCGGTCTTGCCGTGGCCGAGGAGGCGGCCGAGCAGCGTCAGGTTCTCGGTGCCGGTGAGGTCCTCGTCGACGGACGCGTACTGGCCGGTGAGGCTCACCCGGCCGCGTACCTCGTCCGCCTCGCGCACCACGTCGTGGCCGAAGACGCGGGCTTCGCCGCCGTCCGGCCGCAGCAGCGTCGCGAGGATCTTCACCGCGGTGGTCTTGCCGGCCCCGTTCGGCCCGAGCACGCCGTAGACCGTGCCGGCCGGGACCCGCAGGTCCACGCCGTCGACGGCCCGGGTCGCGCCGAACGTCTTGACCAGGCCCGCGGTCTCGATCGCCAGGCCGGACGGCTGCGTACTCATGCTGGGAGTCCTTCCGCGTTCTTGGTCCACGCATGGGAAGACCTTTACCGTCCCGCAAACTCATCGCTCGCGCACAGGGTTTTCGGCAGCGGCGTGACGGGGGCGCGCGGCGGGCGGGAGTAGCGTCCCCTTCATGCATGCGATCACGATCCCCGAACCCGGAGGCCCCGAGGCGCTGGTCTGGGCCGAGGTCCCCGACCCCGTGCCCGGCGAGGGCGAGGTCCTCGTCGAGGTGACGGCCAGCGCCGTCAACCGGGCCGACATCATGCAGCGGCAGGGTTTCTACCCGCCGCCGCCCGGCGCGTCCCCCTACCCCGGCCTGGAGTGCTCCGGACGCGTCGCCGCGCTCGGCACCGGCGTCTCCGGCTGGTCGGTGGGCGACGAGGTGTGCGCGCTGCTGTCCGGCGGCGGATACGCCGAGCAGGTCGTCGTCCCGGCCGGGCAGCTGCTGCCGGTCCCAGCGGGCGTCGGCCTGAAGCAGGCCGCGGCCCTGCCCGAGGTGGTCTGCACCGTCTGGTCGAACGTCTTCATGAACGCCCGGCTGCGGGCTGGCGAGACCTTCCTCGTGCACGGCGGTTCCAGCGGCATCGGCACCATGGCGATCCAGCTGGCCAAGGCGGTCGGTGCCGAGGTCGCCGTGACGGCGGGCACCGCCGAGAAGCTGGCGCGCTGCGCCGAGCTGGGCGCGGACATCCTGGTGAACTACCGGGAGCAGGACTTCGTCGCCGAGGTCAAGGAGGCGACCGGCGGGGCCGGCGCCGATGTCATCCTCGACAACATGGGCGCCAAGTACCTGGACCGCAACCTCCAGGCGCTCGCCTTCAACGGCCGGCTCGCGATCATCGGCATGCAGGGCGGCCGGAAGGCCGAGCTGGACATCGGCGCCCTGCTCGCCAAGCGCGCCGCGGTGACCGCCGCCGGGCTGCGCGCCCGTCCCAAGGAGGAGAAGGCGACCATCGTGGCGGCCGTGCGCGAGCACGTCTGGCCCCTGCTCGCCGAGGGCCGCATCCGGCCGATCGTCGACCGGGAACTTCCGATGAGCGACGCGCCCGCCGCCCACCGGATCGTCGAGGAGAGCGGTCACATCGGGAAGGTGCTGCTGGTCGCGCCGTAGTACGGGGCCGGTCCCCGCCCCGCTCACGTCCGGCGCAGCCGCAGACCGACGAAGCCGAGGGCCAGCCCCAGTCCGACGAGGACCAGTCCGCTGCCCAGGGGCAGGAACCGCGGGGCGGTCCCGGACTCGCCCCCGGCGTGCGCGGCGGGGCGGGTGCCGGGGCGCACCGGGTGCTCGGAGGGAGCCGGCCCGGCCTCTTCGGCCTCCCCGGCCGCTTTGGGGCTCGCGAAGGCGTCGTCGTCCGGCCCGACCGGCACAGTCCCCTCCCCCTCCCCGTCCCCCTCCCGCTCCGTCTCCCCCTCCCTCTCCCTCTCCCCCTCCCTCTCCCTCTCCCTCTCCGTCTCCGGCCGTCCGGGCCGCTGTCGTCCCTCGCCGGCCCGGCTGCCGGCGCGGGAGGGTTCGGCGGCGGGACGGGGGGCGTCCCCCGACCGGATCGACGGCGTCGGCGCAGAAGGTCCCGGGGACTCCGACGGCTTCGGCGCAGCCGCCGATGGACTCGCCGGACCCGGCGACGGCCGGGCGGACGCCACCGCGCCCGGGGGGACCGGCTCCGCGCCGTACGCCGCACCCGTCGGGCCGGGGAACAGGACCGCGCCCACCCCCACGAGCCCGGTCAGCCCGGCCAGTCCCGTCGCCCGCAATGTGCCCAGCCATGGAGTCACGCCGGTGACCCCCTCCCGGTACCAGTCGCCAAGATCGACGGAACAAGCCTCACACCGGTCGACCATTCCGGCATTCCGGGCGGAGCCGAACGCGGCCGGCCCGGTTCGGGCGGGGGCGCCACGGTGTCGCGGTGCGGGCGTGCGAGAGAATGACGGCATGGAGATGCCGAGGAACGACAGGTCGTCGGAGAACCCCCAGATCCTGGTCGTCGGCCAGGACGGCATGGCGCTCAGCGGCGGCGGTGACGGAGACGAGGACGTCCGGGAGACCCCGGTGACGGACCAGGTCGAACAGCCCGCGAAGGTCATGCGCATCGGCAGCATGATCAAGCAGCTCCTGGAGGAGGTGCGCGCGGCTCCCCTGGACGACGCCAGCCGGGCCCGGCTCAAGGAGATCCACTCCAGCTCGGTGAAGGAGCTGGAGGACGGTCTCGCGCCGGAGCTGGTGGAGGAGCTGGAGCGGCTCTCGCTGCCCTTCACGGAGGGGGCGACCCCCAGCGACGCGGAGCTGCGGATCGCGCAGGCGCAGCTGGTCGGCTGGCTGGAGGGGCTGTTCCACGGGATTCAGACCACCCTGTTCGCCCAGCAGATGGCGGCGCGCGCCCAGCTGGAGCAGATGCGCCGGGCCCTGCCGCCGGGCCTGGGCGACGCCGAGGAGGGCCCGCACCCGGGCGGCCGCTCGGGCGGCCCGTACCTCTAGACCTCGCCCCAGGGCCCGTACCTCCGGGCCCACCCCACCCCTACGTCCACGATCGATCCCGCGGGGGCCCCCCCCCCCC
>NZ_JBQOUX010000128.1:0-23655 GCF_052216785.1 Streptomyces sp. JW3
CGGCCTTCACCACCCACAACCAGGCGATGAAGGCCGACGTCACGCACAGGGACCGGACCATTTACCAACAGTGTCCGGGCGGGACGGCCCCCTCAGCCGTGTCCGGCCGCGGCTCAGACGAAGCCGCGGGTGGGCAGCGGCTTGCCGTACCAGAGTTCGATCAGGCGGGCGGCGATCGAGATGCCGTAGGGCGGCAGGACCTCGCCGGAGTCGAACGCGGCGCTCAGTTCGTCGCGGGAGAACCAGCGGGCCTCGTGGATCTCGTCGCCGTCGACGGTGATGTCGGTGGAGACGGCCCGGGCCATGAAGCCGAGCATCAGGCTGGACGGGAACGGCCAGGGCTGGCTGGCGACGTACTCGACCGGGCCGACCGTGATGCCGGCCTCCTCCTGGACCTCGCGGCGCACCGACTGCTCGATGGACTCACCGGGCTCCACGAAGCCCGCGAGCGTCGAGAAGCGGCCCTCGGGCCAGTGCACCTGGCGGCCGAGCAGGATGCGGTCGCTGTCGTCGATCACGGCCATGATCACGGCCGGGTCGGTGCGCGGGTAGTGCTCGGCGCCGCAGGCCGGGCAGCGGCGGATGTGGCCGGCCGCGGCGATGGCGGTGCGCTCGCCGCAGCGGGAGCAGAAACGGTGGGTGCGCTGCCAGTTCTCCAGGCCCACCGCGTGCACCATCAGGCCGGCGTCGCGCGGGGAGAGCAGCAGGCCCGCCTCCCGCAGGCCGGCCGGGCGCGCGGACTGGTCCATGCGGCCGGGCAGCGAGTCCTTCTGGAGCGCGAAGTAGCTCACGCCGTCCTCGTCGGTGCCGAGGAAGTAGCGGTGCGCCTCGGTGAGCGGGGCCTCGAAGGAGGGGGTCATGACGAGTTCGGTACGCCCGTCCGGCGTCTCGTCGAGGAGGACCTGACCGCCGGAGACCACGAAACAGCGCGTGGAGGGATGGCTCCACGCGGCGGCGAGCCATGCCTCGTCGAGGCGGTGGTGCGCGGCGCGGTCGACACCGCTCGGCGCGGTGAGCGAGATGGGACGTTCGGCGGTGCGGTCGGTCCAGATGGTCACAGGTGCTTCCAACTCCCCCGGTACGGCGGTCAGTGGTTCGGCGGACGGTTCGGCGGGTCTGGGGCGGCGCGTGCCGGGTGGCGGACGGCGATCGGGGCCGGGCGGGCCCGGCGGTTCGGGCCCTTCCAGTGTGCCCCGCGCGGCGGCCGGTCCGGACGGTGCGGCGGCATCGGTCAGGGGCCGTGCCGCCAGTGTGCCGCCAGGTCGCTCCACAGGTGCGCGGAGGTCTCCACGCCCTTGAAGAGCAGGTCGAGCTCGATCTTCTCGTCGGGGGCGTGCCAGCCGTCGGACGGGACGGAGATGCCCAGGAAGAGCACCGGGGCCCCGAGGACGTCCTGCAGGTCGGCGGCGGGTCCGGAGCCGCCCTCGCGGGTGAAGCGGACCGGCTGGTCGAAGGCGCGTTCCATGGCCCGGACGACGGATCGGAGAGCCGGGTGGTCCAGCGGCGTCAGGCACGGGCGGGTGGCGGGGGTGAACTCGATCTCGCAGCGGATGCCCGGCGGGATCCGCCCGGCGACCCAGCCGCGGACGGCCTTCGCCACGTGGTCGGGGTCCTGGCCGGCGACGAGGCGGAAGGAGAGCTTCACCATCGCCGAGGACGGGATGATCGTCTTGCTGCCGGGGCCCTGGTAGCCGCCGCCGATGCCGTTGACCTCGGCGGTGGGGCGGGCCCAGATCCGCTCCAGGGTGGTGTGCCCGGCCTCGCCGTGGGCGGCGCGGGACTTGGCCGTCTCCAGCCAGCGCTGCTCGTCGAAGGGCAGCTCGGCGAAGAGTTCGCGCTCGCGGTCGGTCAGCTCGATCACCCCGTCGTAGAAGCCGGGGATCGCCACGCGCGCGTGCTCGTCGTGCAGGGCCGCGACCAGGCGGGCCACCTCGGTGGCCGGGTTGGGCACGGCGCCGCCGAAGGAACCTGAGTGGATGTCCTGGTCGGGGCCGTACAGCCGGATCTCGCACTCGGCCAGGCCGCGCATGCCGGTGCACACCGTGGGGGTGTCCGCGGCCCACATGCCGGTGTCGGAGACGATCACGGCGTCGGCGGCGAGCCGCCCGGCGTGCTCCTCGACGAGGGCCCGGAAGTGCGGGGAGCCGGACTCCTCCTCGCCCTCGATCAGCAGCTTCAGGGTGACGGCGGGGGCGGTGCGGCCGGTGGCGGCGAGGTGGGCGCGGACGCCGAGGGTGTGGAAGAACACCTGTCCCTTGTCGTCGGCCGCCCCGCGCGCGTACAGCCGGTTGGCGCGGACGACGGGCTCGAAGGGGTCGCTCGACCAGCCGTCCTCGCGGGCGGCGGGCTGTACGTCGTGGTGTCCGTAGACCAGGACCGTGGGCGCCGCGGGGTCGCCGGCCGGCCACTCGGCGTAGACGGCGGGGGCGCCGGGCGTCTCCCAGACCTCGGCGGTCGGGAACCCGGTCTGCGTCAGCTTGGCGGCGAGCCAGTCGGCGCTGCGGCGTACGTCCGGCGCGTGCCCGGGCTGGGCGGAGACCGACGGGATGCGCAGCCACTCGGCCAGGTCGTCGAGGAAGGCGGCGCGGTGGCGGTCCAGGTACGTGCGGACGGCGCTGACGGCACTGTCAACGGGCTTGCTCATACTCCCGAGCCTACTGGCCCGCACCGACACCCTGACCGTGCGGTTCGTCACCGTACGACCCGTCGAGCAGCAGTCTCTCCAGGGCGGCGCGGTCCGGCAGGCCGTCCGGGCGCACCACCTCGCCGGTGCGCACGTACAGGAACGCGGCTGTCACCGAGGTGAGCGGTACGCCCTGCTGCTCGGCCCAGGCCAGGCGGTACACGGCGAGCTGGAGCGGGTCCGCGGAGTGGGTGCGGGAGGTCTTCCAGTCGACGATCTCGTACCTGGCACCGGCCCCGTCGCCCTCCTTGTAGACGGCGTCGATACGGCCTCGCACGACCCGGCCGGCGACGGCGAACTGGAAGGGGGCCTCGACGCGGTACGGGGTGCGGTGCGCGTACGGGGTGCGTTCGAAGGCCTCCTTGAGGGCGGCCAGGTCCTGTTCGCCGGTGATCTCGGCGTCGCCGCCGGGCAGCTCGTCGGGTTCCAGCAGGGGCAGGGTCAGCTCTTCGAAGCGGGACTCGACCCAGGCGTGGAAGCGGGTGCCGCGGCGGGCGGCGGGCCGGGGCGGCTGGGGCATCGGGCGGGCCAGCTCCTGGGCGAGGCCGTCGGGGTCGGCGGCCAGCCGCAGCAGCTGGGTGGCGGTCAGCGAGGCGGGCAGCGGTACGTCGGTGACGGCCTCCCGCGCGCGCAGCAGCTCGCCGGCGAGGGCGTCGAGATCGCGGTCCCAGGAGGCGACGGCGCGGGCTTCCTCCGGAGTGAGAAACGTCTCCCCGCGCGGTGCGGCGTCCTGCGGGTGGAGGCGGGGGGCGTCGGGGCCGGTGATCGGCTCGGGGGGCGGGGCATGGTGGGGGACGGTGTGCTCGTCGGGGGCCTGCGCAGCGGGGGGCGGGGCGTGCGTGCCAGGGACGGCGGCGTGCTCGTCGGGGGCCGGAGCGTCCGCGCCCAGGAACGAGTCGCCGTCGAAGGCGGGATCGTCGTAGGGCGGCTCGCCGTAGGCGTCATGGGCGTCATAGGCGTCATGGGCGTCATAGGGAGGCTCGTCGTCCTCCGGAGGCGGTGGCCAGTCGGGGTCGTCGTAGGTGTCCGGGTCGTGCACGGCGGCGGGGCGGGCGCCCCCGGGCTCCCCGGCCTTCCCGGGTTCGCCAGCGTTCCCGGCGGCGGCGAGGCGCTCCAGGTGTGCCAGCACCGTCTCGGCGGCCGTCCGGCGGCGGGCGAGGGCCGTCTCGTCCAGGGGCAGCGGCCACGCCTGGTCGGTGTCCGCGCGGTGCAGGGCGGGGTTCTCCTCGTCCTCGGCGGGCCGGTCCGCCCAGGACTCGATCTCGCCGTGTCCGGCCGCGCAGTGGTCGTACAGGGCCTGGAGGAAGTCGGACGGTCCGCGGGGCTTCTTCTGGCTGGGGCCCCACCAGTGGCCGGAGCCCAGGAGCAGGGAGCGGGGGCGGGTGAAGGTGACGTAGCCGAGGCGGAGCTCCTCGGTGTGCTGGTGCTCCTTCATGGCCTCGTGGAAGTCCTTCAGGCCGCGGGAGTCCCAGGCGCCGACGTCCGGGAGGGTGTCGGCGTCGCCGCGCAGCCGGTGCGGCAGGACCTTGCCCTGGGCGGTCCACTTCTCGCGGCCCTGGGTGCTGGGGAAGGTGCCGGTGACCAGGCCGGGGACGGCGACGACGTCCCATTCCAGGCCCTTGGACTTGTGCGCGGTGAGCACCTTGACGGTGTTCTCGCCGCCGGGCAGGGCGTTGTCGAGTCCCTTCTCGTACTGGGCCGCGGTGCGCAGGAAGCCCAGGAAGGCGAGCAGGGACGCCGCGTTGTCCCCGGCGGCGAAGGAGGCGGCGACGTCCAGGAAGTTGGACAGGGTCTCGCGGCGCCGGGCGGCCAGCGCGTTCGGGGACGCCGACAGCTCCACCTCCAGGCCGGTGACGGCGAGGACCCGGTGCAGTACGTCCATCAGCGGGTCGGCGAGACAGCGGCGCAGGTCGCGCAGCTCGGTGGCCAGGCGGGCGAACCGTACGCGCGCGTCGGGCGAGAACGGCAGTCCGTCGTCGTCCCCGCCGCCGTCGGCCCCGTACAGGGGCGTCTCCAGGAAGGTGTCCAGCGCGTCCGCGAGCGATATCACCTCCGCCGGGTCGACGCCCTCGACGGCCTCGGCGAGCCGCCGGTCGGGGTCGTCGTCGCCCGCCACGCGCGCGTGCGCGACGAGCCGGCGGGCGCGGCGCCCCAGCAGGGCGAGGTCGCGCGGGCCGATGCGCCAGCGCGGCCCGGTGAGCAGCCGGACCAGGGCGGCGTTGGCGCCGGGGTCCTGGAGGACTTCGCAGACGGCGACCAGGTCGGCCACCTCGGGCAGGTGCAGCAGCCCGGAGAGGCCGACGACCTCGACGGGGACGTCCCGGGACACCAGGGCGCCCTGGATGTCGGCGAAGTCGGTGGCCGTGCGGCACAGGACGGCGATCTCGCCGGGCGCCGTCCCGGTCCGTACCAGGTGGGCGATGGAGTCGGCGAGCCAGTCCAGCTCCTCGGCGTGGGTGGGCAGCAGGGCGCAGCGGACGGTGCCGTCGCGTTCGGCGCCGGGGGCCGGGCGCAGTGCCGCCACGCCCGCGTGCATGGCGCGCAGCGGGGTGGCGAGGCCGTTGGCGAGGTCTAGGAGGCGGCCGCCGCTGCGGCGGTTCTCGCTGAGCGACTGGCGCACGGCGGGGCGGCCGTCGGCGCGGGCGAAGTGCTCGGGGAAGTCGTCGAGGTTGGCGACGGAGGCGCCGCGCCAGCCGTAGATCGCCTGGCATGGGTCACCGACTGCGGTCACGGGGTGGCCGGTGCCGCCGCCGAACAGACCCGCCAGCAGGACGCGCTGGGCCACCGAGGTGTCCTGGTACTCGTCGAGCAGCACGACCCGGAACTCCTCGCGCAGCAGCCGGCCCACCTCGGGGAGCTGGGCGAGCTGGGCGGACAGGGCGATCTGGTCGCCGAAGTCGAGCAGGTCGCGGTCGCGTTTGGCGGACCGGTAACGGATCACCAGGCCGGCCAGTTCGCGCCGGGCGGCGGCGGCCTCGGGGACCTTGCGCAGGTCGGCGTTGGTGAGTTTGGCGCCCTGGAGCGTCTCCAGGAGCTCGGCGTCCCAGGTGCGCAGCCGCTCGGGGCGTACCAGGTGTTCGGAGAGCTCGGAGTCGAGGGTGAGGAGGTCGCCGACCAGGTCGGGGAAGGAGCGGGTCAGCGCCGGATAGAAGCCGGGGGCCTCGCGCAGCACCCGCGCGGCGAGCTGGTAGCGGGTGGCGTCGGCGAGCAGCCGGGAAGCCGGCTCCAGGCCGATGCGCAGGCCGTGGTCGGCCAGCAGCCGGCCGGCGAAGGCGTGGTACGTGGAGATCACCGGCTCGCCCGGCGGGTGGTCCGGGTCGATCGCGTCGGGGTCGGTGACGCCTGCCTTGACCAGCGCCTTGCGGACGCGCTCGGCGAGTTCGCCGGCGGCCTTGTTGGTGAACGTGAGACCGAGCACCTGTTCGGGGGCGACCTGGCCGGTGCCGACCAGCCAGACCACGCGCGCCGCCATCACCGTCGTCTTGCCGGAACCGGCTCCGGCCACGATCACCTGCGGGGCGGGCGGCGCGGTGATGCAGGCCGTCTGCTCCGGGGTGAAGGGGATGCCGAGGAGCTCCTTGAGCTGCTCGGGATCGGTGATACGGGCGGGCATGTCGAAAGGCTAGCGGCGGCCACTGACAGCCGGGACCGGATCGGTCGTCCGGGGCGGAAGAAGCGCAGGTCAACGGGTGTGGTGCGATGAGTCACTCGACTACGTGCCGTCCCTCGGGACGGGCGCTGCACGAGGCGCGGAAGGCGCAGTGCGCGCAGTGCTGGCCCGAGGTCGGCGTGAACCGTTCGTCGAGGACCTTGCCCGCGGCCGTGGCCAGCAGGTCGCCGACCCACTCGCCCTCCGGTCCCGCCAGTGGCTCCTGGGCCTGCACCTTGGGGAGCGTCTCCCCGCCGTCCCGCTTGGCGGCGCCCTGCCGGAGCTGGACCAGTTCGGCGCCGCCCGGCTCGGGGCGTACGCCGTCGAACGCCTCGTCGACGGCGCCCTCCCGGACGGCGAGCTGGTAGACGGCGAGCTGCGGGTGGCGGACCACCTCGGCGGAGCTGGGCGCCTGCTTGCCGGTCTTGAAGTCGACGACGTAGGCGCGGCCGTCGCCGTCGGCCTCCACCCGGTCCAGCTGGCCGCGGATGCGCACCTCGTAGTCGCCCGCCGCGAGCGTGACGTCGAAGTCGTGCTCGCTGGCCACCGGCGTGCGTCCGGCGCGGTCCATGACGTGCCACTTCAGGAAGCGTTCGAGCGCCACGCGCGCGTGCGCCTTCTCCTGCTCCGACTTCCAGGGCGCGTCGAAGGCGAGCGCGTTCCACACCGAGTCCAGCCGTTCCATGAGCACGTCGAGGTCGGCGGGGGTGTGCCCGGAGGCGACCTCGTCGGCGAGGACGTGCACCACGTTGCCGAAGCCCTGGGCGGTGGTCGCGGGGGCGTCGGCCTTCACCTCGCGGCCGAGGAACCACTGGAGCGCGCAGGTGTTCGCGAGCTGGTCGAGCGCGCTGCCGGAGAGCACGACGGGCTGGTCGCGGTCGCGCAGCGGCACCTTGGACTCGGTCGGTTCGAACATGCCCCACCAGCGGTAGGGGTGCGCGGCGGGCACCAGGGGGCGGCCCTCGTCGTCGCTGAGGGCGGCCAGCCGGGCCAGCCGGCGCGCGGCGGCCTCCCGCAGGGCGTCGGAGACGCGCGGGTCCACGGTGGTGGCGCGCAACTCGGCGACCAGGGCGGCCACCGACAGCGGGCGGCGCGGGCGGCCGGTGACGTCCTTGGGTTCGACGCCCAGCTCGGTCAGGAACCGGGAGGGCTGGTCGCCGTCGTCGGCCGGTGCCTTGACGGCCGTGACGACCAGGCGGTCCCGCGCGCGGGTGGCGGCCACGTAGAACAGCCGGCGTTCCTCGGCGAGCAGCGCACCGGGCGTGAGCGGCTCGGCGAGTCCGTCCCGGCCGATCCGGTCGGCCTCCAACAGGGAGCCGCGGCGCCGCAGGTCGGGCCAGAGCCCCTCCTGGGCACCGGCGACCACGACCAGCCGCCACTGGAGGCCCTTGGCGCGGTGCGCGGTCATCAGGCGTACCGCGTCGGGGCGCACGGCCCGCCGCGCGAGGGTGTCGGCGGCGATGTCCTCGGCCTCGACCTCCTCCAGGAAGTTCAGGGCGCCCCGGCCGCCGGTGCGCTCCTCGGCGCGCGCGGCGGTCGCGAACAGGGCGCATACGGCGTCCAGGTCGCGGTCGGCGTTGCGGCCGGCGGCGCCGCCGCGCCGGGCGGCCCGCTCCAGGCGGCCGGGCCACGGAGTGCCCGCCCACAGCTCCCAGAGCGCCTCCTCGGCCGTACCGCCGCCCGCCAGGCACTCCCGGGCCGTGCGCAGCAGCGCGCCCAGGCGTTGCGCGCCCCGCGCGTACGCCGGGTCGTGCACGGCCAGCCGCTCCGGTTCGGCCAGGGCCCGGGCGAGCAGTTCGTCCGAGGGGGGCGGCAGCGCGTTGCCGGCGGCCCGCTCCTCCTCGCGCAGGGCCCGGCCGAGGCGGCGCAGGTCGGCGGCGTCCATGCCGGCGAGGGGGGAGCTGAGCAGGGTGAGCGCGGTCTCGGTGTCCAGCCAGCACGCCTCGCGCGCACCGGAACCACCGGCGGCCCGCGCACCCGCTGTCCTCGGTGTCTCCGGTGTCCCTGCCGGCCCCACCGTTTCCGCCGTCCCCGTTGTCTCCTTCGTTTCCGGTGTCTCCGGTGCCTCCGGTGCCTCCGGTGCCTCGGGTTCCTCCGGTGCCTCCGGTGCCTCGGGTGCCTCCGGTGCCTCGGGTGCCTCCGGTGTCCCCACTGCCCCCGCCGTCCCCGCCGTCCCCGACATGGGCCCCGCCTCGGCCGCGGCCACCGCCCGCAGTGCCGTCAGCAGCGGCGCCACCGCCGGCTCGTGGCGCAGGGGCAGGTCGTCGCCGTCCACGTCGACCGGGACGCCGGCCGAGGTGAGGGCGCGGCGGACCGCCGGGAGGGTGCGGGAGCCGGCCCGCACCAGGACGGCCATCTCGCTCCAGGGGACGCCGTCCTCCAGCCGGGCCCGGCGCAGGATGTCGGCGACGTTGTCCAGCTCCGTACCGGCCGTCGGGTACGTGTACACCTCGACCTGGCCGCCGTCCCGTACCGGGGCGAGCTCGCGGTGGGCGCGCACCTGGTCGGCGGGCAGGCGGGTGAGCGGCATGCGCCGGGTCAGCAGCCGGGTGGCGGCCAGCAGGGCGGCGCCGGAGCGGCGGGCGGTGCGCAGCACCCGTACCGGGGCCGGGGGGCCGTCCGCGCGCGGGAAGGCGTGCGGGAAGTCCAGGATGCCGCCCACGTCCGCGCCGCGGAACGCGTAGATCGACTGGTCGGGGTCGCCGAGTGCCACCAGGGTGCGGCCGCCGCCCGCCAGCGCGTGCAGCAGCCGTACCTGGGCCGGGTCGGTGTCCTGGTACTCGTCGACGTAGACGGCGTCGTACTGCCCGGCGAGCCGTTCGGCGACCTCGCCGCGCTGGGCGAGGAGCACCGCGCGGTGGACGAGTTCGGCGTAGTCGAGGACTCCCTGGAGGTCGAGCACGTCGAGGTACTCGGCGAGGAAGACGGCGGCGGCCCGCCAGTCGGGGCGGCCGATGCGGCGGGCGAAGTCCGCCAGGGCGTCCGGGCCGAGGCCCAGCTCGCGGCTGCGGGCGAGCACCGCGCGGACCTCGTCGGCGAAGCCCCGGGTGGTCAGGCAGGCGCGCAGTTCGTCGGGCCAGCGCACATGGGTCAGGCCGAGCCGTTCGAGGTCGGTCTGGCCGGCCAGCAGCTCACGGACGGTCACGTCCTGCTCGGGGCCGGACAGCAACCGCAGCGGCTCGACGAACAGCTCGCTGTCCTGGTGGGCGCGGACCAGGGCGTAGCTGAAGGAGTGGAACGTGGTCGCGCGCGGGGCGCGCGCGGCTCCCGTGCGCCGTGCCATGCGGTCGCGCAGTTCGACGGCGGCCTTGCGGCTGAAGGTCAGCACGAGGATGCGTTCAGGGTCGGCGCCGCGGGCGATCCGCGCGGCGACGGATTCGACCAGCGTGGTGGTCTTGCCGGTGCCGGGGCCCGCGAGGACGAGCAGCGGACCGGTGCGGTGGTCAACCACCGCGCGCTGGGCGGCGTCCAGGAGAGGGGGGTCCTCGCGCGGGGGCGGGGTACGAACCAGTCGGTAAGCGCCACGGGCCCCCGGGCGCACCTGAGGGTGCGACGGGTGCCTGAGGGAGGAAGAGGAGCTCACGTGGTTCGCCGGTCCTGGTGGGTGTGCTGGTGGGACGACCGCCGCGCGGGGCGGGCGGTGGGCGTGGGATGGACGGTGGACGGGGAAGGGGCGGTGGGCGCGGGGTGAACGGGACACGCGCAGCCGACGCTACGCCGCCGCACGGACGGGAAGCAGGGCTTCCGCTTCTTCCCTCCCGCCACCCGCGACGCGGATGTCCCGTGCCCCTCGAACGTACGTCATGCCACCGACGTGCCGGTTCTGCCCCGATTCCCTCGTACGGATCACCGGTCCCCCCTCGGGGCGTCCGATGGCCGAAGCTGTCAGGTGTGACCCTGCGCGTGCTCGCCGCCGTCCCACCGCGCCCGTCTCATGTCGATGCGCGGCAGGTGGTCGTCCGCGGCCCGGCCCGCCTCCTTCAGGGGCGTCCCCTCCACCCGGTACCGGCCGAGCGCCTCCTGTTCGTGGCCCGCCAGCAGCACCCCGTCGGCGCGGACCACACGCCACCAGGGGACTCCCACGCCGCCATAGAGGGACATCACCCGGCCGACCTGCCGGGGACCGCCCTCCTCCAGCCACTCGGCGACGTCCCCGTAGGTCATCACGCGTCCCGGCGGGATCAGCTCGGTGACCTCCAGGACCCGCTCGGCGTACTCGGGCAGCGCCGCCGCGGGCTCTGGACGGGCACCGTCCGGAAGACTTTCCTCGCTCATCCGCCCCATACTGCCGCACCCCACCGACACCGCGACGCGCTCGCGCGGGCGGTCCGGGTCCCTCGCCCGGGGGCGGCGCTTCGGGCAGACTGTGCGGCCCGCGAGTCCGCCCTGATCCACCCTGATGCCCCCGTGTGTCGGTGCGGCATGCCACCATCGTGCGGGCGGTGACCAGTGATACGAGAGCAAGAAGAGACGATGAAGCAGCAGGGTGTGCGACCCGGCGGCACGCGGGGTTCCTCCGGCGCTTCGTCGCGCCCCGGTGCCGCCGGCGGCAAGGGGGGCACCGGGAGCACCGCCCCGGACGGTGACCCGGCGGACACCGCGCACATCGACGAGGTGGAGGGCGACGAACCGCTTCTGCCCGCGCGGGTGCACCGTCCGTCCGACCTGATGCGGCTCCTGGTGGGCGTGCTCGCCGTCGCCGTCCTGCTCGCCGTCGCCGCGTTCGCCCACGGCACCACCTCGGGCCTCGAACAGGACATCAACAAGGGCACCGGACAGGCACCCGATCTGCTGATCAAGATCGCGGGACTGGCCTCCAGCATCGCGATCCTGCTGGTCCCGGTCGCCTTCGCGATCGAGCGGCTGATCAAACGCGACGGGCTGCGGATCGCCGACGGCGTCCTGGCCGCCGTACTCGCCCACGGAGTGACGCTCGCCACCGACCTGTGGGTCGCCAAGGCCGCGCCCGGCTCCATCCAGGAGGCGCTCACCCAGCCCTCGCCCGGTGACATCCACGCCCTCACCGACCCGGTGCACGGTTATCTGGCGCCGGTCATCGCGTACATGACGGCGGTGGGCATGTCCCGCAGGCCGCGGTGGCGCGCGGTGCTGTGGATCGTGCTGCTCCTGGACGCCTTCTCCATGCTCGTCACCGGCTACACGACGCCGTTCTCGATCGTCCTGACGGTGCTCATCGGCTGGACCGTGGCCTACGGCACGCTGTACGCGGTCGGCTCGCCCAACGCGCGGCCCACCGGGCGGACGCTGATGGCGGGCCTGATGACGGTCGGCTTCCGTCCGGTGACCGCCTCGCGCGAGGACACCTCGTCGGACACCCTGGAGACCGGCGACCGCGGCCGGCGGTACTTCGTCACCCTGGAGGACGGCCCGCCACTGGACGTCACGGTGGTCGACCGCGAGCAGCAGGCGCAGGGCTTCTTCTACCGCGCGTGGCGCAATCTGACGCTGCGCGGCTTCGCCACCCGCAGCAGCCTCCAGTCGCTGCGCCAGGCGCTGGAGCAGGAGGCGCTGCTGGCCTACGCGGCGATCGCGGCCGGCGCCAACGCCCCCAAGCTGATCGCCACCTCGGAACTGGGCCCGGACGCCGTGATGCTCGTCTACGAGCACACCGGCGGCCGCTCCCTGGACACGCTGGCGGACGAGGAGATCACCGACGGCCTGCTGCGCGACACCTGGGAGCAGGTCCGGGCCCTCCAGTCCCGGCGGATCGCGCACCGCAGGCTGGTCGGCGACGCGATTCTGGTGGATCGTTCCGGCACGGTGACCATCACGGACCTGCGCACCGGCGAGATCGCCGCGGGCGACCTGCTGCTGCGCATGGACATCTCCCAGTTGCTGGTGACGCTCGGCCTGCGGGTGGGGGCCGAGCGCGCGGTGGCCTCGGCGGTGGGCGCGCTCGGCCCGGACGCGGTGGCGGACTGTCTGCCGATGCTCCAGCCGATCGCGCTGAGCCGCTCCACCCGCGCGACGCTGCGCAGACTCGCCCGGGAACGCTCCGAGCGCGAACGCGAGGCCGTCCTGGAGGCGTCCCGGCAGGCCAAGCAGGCCCGGGTGGAGGCTGCGGGCGGCGACGGTACGGGCGCCACGGCCGTCAGACTCGACAAACCCGGCAAGCCGGACAAGAAGTTGGAGCGCGCGGAGCAGCGGGCCGAGAAGCGGGCCCTGGACGAGGCCATGGACGAGGCGCGTGAGGAAGATCTGCTCACCCAGATCCGCCACCAGGTGCTGCGGATCAGGCCACAGGCGCCGGTCGAGCCGGCCCGCCTGGAGCGGATCCGGCCGCGCACCCTGATCAGCTTCATCGCCGGCGCGATCGGCGCGTACTTCCTGCTGACCCAGCTCACCCACATCGAGTTCGGACCGCTGATCAGCAACGCAGAGTGGGGCTGGGTCGTCGCGGCCGTGCTGTTCTCGGCGGTGAGCTACGTGGCCGCGGCGATGTCCCTGCTCGGGTTCGTGCCGGAGCGGGTGCCGTTCCTGCGGACCGTGGCCGCGCAGGTCGCCGGGTCCTTCGTCAAGATCATCGCGCCCGCGGCGGTCGGCGGCGTGGCGCTGAACACCCGCTTCCTCCAACGCGCCGGAGTGCGCCCCGGGCTCGCGGTGGCGAGCGTCGGCGCGTCGCAGCTGTTCGGGCTCGGCTGTCACATCCTGATGCTGCTGTCCTTCGGCTATCTGACCGGCACCGAGAAGACGCCCTCGCTGTCGCCCTCCCGGACGGTCATCGCGGGCCTGCTGACGGTGGCGGTCCTGGTGCTGGTGGTCACCTCGGTGCCCTTCCTGCGGAAATTCGTCGTCACGCGCGTGCGCTCACTCTTCGCAGGTGTCGTACCGCGCATGCTGGACGTGCTCCAGCGCCCGCAGAAGCTGGTCACCGGCATCGGCGGCATGCTGCTGCTCACCGCCTGCTTCGTGATGTGCCTGGACGCCTCGATCCGCGCGTTCGGCGACGAGTCGACGTCGATCAGCCTGGCCAGCGTCGCCGTCGTCTTCCTCGCGGGCAACGCGCTGGGCTCCGCGGCGCCGACCCCCGGCGGCGTGGGCGCGGTGGAGGCGACCCTGACGCTGGGTCTGATCGCCGTGGGCCTGCCCAAGGAGGTCGCCGCGCCTGCGGTGCTGCTCTACCGGCTGCTGACCCTGTGGCTGCCGGTGCTGCCGGGCTGGCTGGCCTTCAACCACCTGACCCGGAAACAGGCCCTGTAGGGCGCTCCGCGGCATGCGCTGGGGGGGGCGCTGCGCCGAGTGACGCGAAGCAGCCCTGTGGGGGCGCTCCGCGGCAGGCGCTGGAGCGGCGCTCCGCCGAGTGACGCGAGCAGGCCGCCGTACCTCGTACGGCCCGACCGGCGCGAGCAGGCCGCCGTACCTCGTACGACCCGACCGGCGCGAGCAGGCCGCCGTACCTCGTACGGCCCGTGCCCCGAGCGTCCCGCCCGGTGCCGCCGCACGATGGGGACATGCCGAATCCCGCCCGGCTGCGTGCCGCCGCCCCCGCCGTCACCGTCGCCCTGCTGTCCTCCCTGCTGGCCGGCTGCGGCGACAGCGCGGCGGACGAGAGCGGGGACGTGACGCAGCAGAAGCTCTCCTGGCAGGACTGCCCGGCGCCCTCCCAGGCGCAGGGCGGCGGCGCGGCTCCCTCACCGCTGCCGGACGGCGGCGCCTGGCAGTGCGCCACCATGCGAGCCCCGCTCGACTGGGACGACCCCGACGGCGACACGATCGGCATCGCGCTGATCCGGGCCAAGGCCAGTGGCGCCGCCGGTCAGCGAATCGGGTCGCTGGTCTTCAACTTCGGCGGCCCGGGCGGCTCGGGCGTCACCACGCTGCCCTCCTTCGGCTCCGACTACACCAAGCTGCGCACCCGCTACGACCTGGTCAGTTTCGACCCGCGCGGCGTCGGACGCAGTGCCCCCGTGGAGTGCCTGGACGACCAGCAGCTCGACAGCTACTTCCAGCAGGACGCCACCCCGGACGACGCCGCCGAGCGCACCGGACTGGTGGACAGCAACAAGAAGTTCAACGCGGCCTGCGAGAAGAACTCGAAGAAGATGCTGCCGCACGTCGCCACCACCGACGCCGCCCGCGACCTGGACCTGATGCGAAAGGTGCTGGGCGACGACAAGCTGCACTACTTCGGCATCTCCTACGGCACCGAACTCGGCGGCGTCTACGCCCACCTGTTCCCCAAGAAGGTGGGCCGAGCCGTCTTCGACGCCGTCGTCGACCCGACCCAGGACGCCGAACAGAGCTCGCTCGGCCAGGCCAAGGGCTTCCAGCGGGCCCTCGACAACTACGCCGAGAACTGCGTCTCCCAGACCGAGGACTGCCCCGTCGGAGACACCGCCCAGGACGTCAAGAACCGCATCGCCGCACTGCTGAAGGAACTCGACCGCACACCGATTCCCGGCATCTCCCCGCGCGAACTCACCCAGACCGCCGCCACCAGCGGCATCGCGCAGTCCCTGTACTCGCAGGACCTCTGGGAGTACCTCACCGAGGGCCTGGAGCAAGCGTACGACGGTGACGGCCGGATCCTGATGGCGCTGTCGGACGCGCTGAACGGGCGCGGGGAGAACGGCGAGTACAGCAACATCACCGCGGCCAACATCTCCATCAACTGCGCCGACGACAAGCCGCGGTACGACGCCGCGGACGTGCAGAAGAAGCTGCCTCAGTTCCGCGCAGCCTCGCCGCTGTTCGGCGACTATCTCGCCTGGTCCATGATCAGCTGCACCGACTGGGCGGTGGCCGGCGCCGCCGACCACCCCGACGTCAGCGCGCCGGGCGCCCCGCCGATCCTGGTCGTCGGCAACACCGGCGACCCCGCCACGCCCTACGAGGGCGCGGGCAAGATGGTGGACGCGCTGGGCGAGGGCGTCGGCGTCGAGCTGACCTACAGGGGCCAGGGCCACGGCGCCTACGACAGCAAGAACACCTGCGTGCGCGAGGCGGTCGACGGCTATCTGCTCAACGGCCGGACGCCGAAGGCCGGGACGGTCTGCTCCTGAGCCCGCCGCACCACCCCAAGGTCAAGTGAACCGGCAGGTCAAAGCGTTATCCACAGGCCGCAGCGGCCTTCGGGCACTCCCCCTACCATGGCATGACAGCCATCCGCCGCACGGCGCGGACGGCCCGTCAGGGGGAGCGCGCATGGGGCGGTACACACGGTCGCGGCAGGTACGGTGGACGGCTTCGCTGGCCGCCGCCGGGCTGCTGCTGGCGGCGTGCAGCGGGAGTTCGTCAGAGGACGGCAAGGACAGCTCGGGCGGCGGGGACAGCGGGGGCGGCAAGACCGCCGGGGGATCTCTGACGTCCCAGCGGCTGGACTGGGGCCGCTGCGAGGCCACCGACGACGCCCCGGCGCCGGGCAGCGAATGGCGGTGCGCCACGCTCCAGGTGCCGGTGGACTGGGCGAAACCGGACGGCGAGCGGATGGGGCTGGCGCTGATCCGCTCCGAGGCCACCGGCGACCGGCGGGCCGGCTCGCTGCTGTTCAACTTCGGCGGCCCCGGCGGCTCGGGCGTCGCCACGATGCCGTCGTACGCCTCCCTCGCCTCCTCCCTGCACGAGCGGTACGACCTGGTCAGCTGGGACCCGCGCGGAGTGGCCGCCAGCGAGGGCGTCCGCTGCCGCGACGACGAGGAGATCCAGGCCGCCGAGTCGACGGTGGACGTCACGCCCGACACCGCGGCCGAGGAGCAGGCGTACCTGGCGGACGCCGCCGACTTCGCCGAGGGCTGCGAGCGGACCGCCGGGAAGCTGCTGGCCCACGTCTCGACCACGGACACCGCCCGCGACATGGACCTGATGCGCCAGGTGCTGGGCGACCAAAAGATGCACTACTTCGGCATCTCCTACGGCACCGAACTCGGCGGCGTCTACGCCCACCTGTTCCCCGAGAAGGTGGGGCGCATGGTCCTGGACGCGGTGGTCGACCCGACCGCCGACACCATCGGCCACGCCGAGCACCAGGCCAGGGGCTTCCAGCGCGCGCTGGACGACTACCTCCGGTCCACCGGGCAGGATCCCGAGCAGGGTTCGCAAAAGATCGCCGACCTGCTGGCACGGCTCGACGCCGAGCCGCTGCCCACGTCCTCGTCCGGCAGAAAGCTGACCCAGACCCTGGCGCTCACCGGAATCGTGCTGCCGCTGTACAGCAAGGACAGCTGGCCGGCGCTGACCAGCGCGCTGTCGGTGGCCGAGGAGGGCGACGGCTCGGAGCTGCTGGCGCTCGCCGACGGCTACAACGAGCGTGACGCGTCGGGGCACTACGGCACGGCCACCCACTCCCAACGGGTCATATCGTGCCTGGACGACAAGGAGCGGCCGACCCTGGCGGAGACAAAGAAGCTGCTGCCGGAGTTCGAGGAGATCTCCCCGGTGTTCGGCGCCTTCCTGGGCTGGGACACCGCCGGGTGGTGCCACGACTGGCCGGTGGCCGGGCAGTACGAGACACCCGAGGTCGGCGCGGCCAAAGCGGCGCCGGTCCTGGTGGTCGGCAACACCGGCGACCCGGCGACGCCCTACGAGGGGGCCCGCAAGATGGCGGACGAGCTGGGCGCGGACGTCGGTGTGATGCTCACCTGGAAGGGCGAGGGGCACGGTGCGTACGGCAGCGGGAGCGACTGCGTCGACTCCACGGTCGACGCCTATCTCCTGGACGGGACGGTGCCACGGGACGGCAAGACCTGCTCGTGACGGCGACGGCGGGGGCCCCGGGCACCTGCGGCGCGCGAGACCCCCGCCATTCGGGAGACGTTGCCGGCCTGGCCGGCCGTGGCTCAGTAGACGGGCTTGTCCGGCTCGATCTGGTTGACCCAGCCGATCACGCCGCCGCCGACGTGCACGGCGTCCGAGAAGCCCGCGGACTTCAGCACCGCGAGGACCTCCGCGCTGCGGACACCCGTCTTGCAGTGCAAGACGATCTTCTTGTCCTGCGGGAGGCTCTCCAGGGCGGTGCCCATGAGGAACTCGTTCTTCGGGATCAGCCGCGCGCCCGGGATCGAGACGATCTCGTACTCGTTCTGCTCGCGGACGTCGATGATCTCGATGCTCTCGCCGTCGTCGATCCACTCCTTGAGCTGCTTGGGAGTGATCGTCGAACCGGCCGCCGCCTCCTGGGCCTCCTCGGAGACGACGCCGCAGAAGGCCTCGTAGTCGATGAGCTCGGTGACGGTGGGGTTCTCGCCGCAGACCGCGCAGTCGGGGTCCTTGCGGACCTTGACCTGGCGGTACTGCATCTCCAGGGCGTCGTAGATCATCAGGCGGCCGACCAGCGGCTCGCCGATGCCCGCGAGCAGCTTGATGGCCTCGTTGACCTGGATGGAGCCGATGGACGCGCACAGCACGCCCAGCACGCCGCCCTCGGCGCAGGAGGGGACCATGCCGGGGGGCGGGGGCTCCGGGTAGAGGCAGCGGTAGCAGGGGCCGTGCTCGGACCAGAAGACGGAGGCCTGGCCGTCGAAGCGGTAGATCGAACCCCAGATGTACGGCTTGTTCAGCAGCACACAGGCGTCGTTGACCAGGTAACGGGTGGCGAAGTTGTCCGTGCCGTCGACGATCAGGTCGTACTGGCTGAAGATCTCCATCACGTTCTCGGCTTCGAGCCGCTCCTCGTGAAGGATCACGTTCGTGTACGGGTTGATGCCCTTGACGGTGTCACGCGCCGACTCGGCCTTGGAGCGGCCGATGTCGGCCTGGCTGTGGATGATCTGGCGCTGCAGGTTCGACTCGTCGACCTCGTCGAACTCCACGATGCCGAGGGTGCCCACGCCCGCGGCGGCCAGGTACATCAACGCCGGCGAACCCAGGCCGCCGGCGCCCACGGCGAGCACCTTGGCGTTCTTCAGCCGCTTCTGCCCGTCCATCCCGACGTCGGGGATGATCAGGTGGCGGGAGTACCTGCGGACCTCGTCTACGGTGAGCTCAGCGGCTGGCTCGACCAGGGGTGGCAGCGACACGGGGACTCCGTTGGTCGGTTAATCGATGGTTGTTCCCCCGTAACACTGCCACGGCCTTTTTCATTCCGAGACACCTGTCCCGATGCGCGAGACGATGTCGTCCCAGTAGCCGGGCATCGTCTCCCAGGGGCTCGCGTCGACGCGTCCTCGGTGGTCGGCGCGGTCGGTGCGGTCGGTGAACCAGACGGTCGCGGCGCCCTGCCAGCGGGCGAGACGCAGGGCCTCGTCGAGGTGCGGGCCGGGCACACCGTGGACGAGGTGGCAGAAGCGCTCGGGCGGGTGGTCGGCGGTCCACTCGGCCACTTGGGACCAGCGGTAGTCGCTCCAGGAGCCGCGGAAGGTGACCAGTTGGTCGGCGTTGTCGGCGTAGCCGGGATACGGGTGGGTGTCGTGGCCGAGGACGATGTGGGCATCGTCACGGACCGCCCGCAGCGTGGCGACCGCGCGGCGGACGGCGGGGAGCGCGTGCCGCTGGCCGGGGCAGCGGTCCAGGAGGAAGCCGTCGGTCCGGTACCAGTCGAGATACCGGTGTGCGTCGGCGACCAGTTCGCCGAAGGGGCGGGCGCCGTGCGCGGTGTCGAGCCGGCCGAGCACGCGATGGCCCGCGTTGCGCAGCCGGCCGGCCGCCTCCAGGCAGTGCGGGTCGGGCGCGGCGCCCGGGCCGTCGGCGACATCGAGGACGGCCCAGTGCAAGGGAGTGCCGGGGCGGGTGAGGCCCGCCCACTCGGCGGGCGCGACCAAGGGGTGGGCCAGGCCGGGGACACCGAGGCCGGTGCGGACGCCGGTGCTCGCGGTGCCCGTTCTGGTACTGGTCAGATACGGCACGCGGCCTCCATCCAGATGTCCGCGAGGGACTCCTCGAGGTTGATACGGGGCCGCCAGCCGAGCCGGTCGCGGGCGGTGCGCACGTCGGCCTGCTGCCAACTGCCGCAGCCGTCCGGGTACGGGTAGGCGACCGGTGCCGGGTGATCGTCGCTCCGGGGGCCGAGGCCGTCCACGCGGTGGCCCACGGTGTCGGCCCGGTGGTGGCCGGTGGTCTCGGCGCGGTGGCCGAGCACGTCGGTGCGGTGGGCGACGGACTCGGCCCGGGGATGGCCGATGACCGGGCGCAGGGCGCCGGGCGGGCCGTCGAGTTCGTGGAGGGCGCCGCCGTAGCCGGCCACCCGGGCCAGGGTGGCGGCGGCGTCGCGCAGCCGGACCGCGCGGCCGGAGCCGATGTTGATGACGCCCTGCGCGGCGGACAGGGAGGCGGCGTGCACGGCGCGGGCGACGTCGCGGACGTCCACGAAGTCGCGCTGGGCGCCGAGGCCGCCGAGGCGCAGTTCTCCGTCGCCGGACTGCATGGCGCGACGCATGGCCTCGGCGAGCCGGCCCAGCGGGGAGCCGGCCGGGGTGCCCGGTCCGGCCGGGGAGAAGACCCGTAGGACCACGGCGTCCAGGCCGGAGCCGAGGACCAGTTCGGTGGCGGCGAGTTTGCTGACGCCGTAGGGCCCGCCGGGGCGGGGCACGGCGTCCTCGGCCGTGGAGGACCCGTGCTGGCTGGGGCCGTACTCGGCGCTGCACCCGATCTGCACCAGCCGGGCGCCGCAGCCGCTGCGGCGCAGGGCCTCGCAGACGGTGGCGACGGCGACGGTGTTGTGCCGGGTGAGTTCGCGGGCGCCGCCTCGGGTGGCGCCGGCGCAGTTGACCACCACGCCGGGGTGGACGGCGTCGAGGAAACGGGTGAGCGCGCCGGGGCTGCCGCTGGCCAGGTCGAAGCGGACGTCGGCGTCGTCGCCGCGGCCGAGGGCGGTGAGCTGGACGGCCGGGTCGGCGAGCAGACGGTCGGCGACGAAGCGGCCGATGTAGCCGTTGGCTCCGATCAGCAGGACTCTCATCGGACGACTCCCGGGGCCGAGGCTTCGGGTCGGGAGGTGGTCATGTCGGGTTCTCCTTCGAGGGTGGTGCCGGGAGGGAGCGGCGGCAGGGCGGAAGTGGTCGCGGTGGCGGGCACCGGACGGCTGGGCGGGCGCCCCGGCGGACCGTGGGCGGTGGGCGACCCGCCGCGCACGGTGGCGGGCCGGGGAGGGTTGTCCGACCGGGCGACCGGGACGAGGGGAGGCAGGGACGTGTTCATCGACGGGGCTCCGGGTGGGCGTGGGCCGAGGCTCTCGTCAGGCGCCTGGTCGCGTGCGGCAGCAGGAGCAGGGCTCCGACGCCGCACGCCACGGCCGGCACGCTTCCGGTCCCCCAGGCGGCGACCAGCGTCTCCACGGGGACGGCCAGGTCCCCGCAGCCGGGCAGCCGGCTGGCGAAGAGGCTGGCCACCGCGGTGGCCTCGGCGGTCGCCGCCGCCGTGAGGACGAGCGCCGGCCCGTACCCCGCCCCGTGGGCGGTGAGGAGACCGGCCAGCAGCAGGAGGGCGCCCAAGGTGAGGCCCTGGGCGTGGGCGGCGGGCTGGTCCAGGACCGCGCCGGTGAGGGCGAGGAGGGCCGAGAGGGCACCGAGGAACAGGACGAGGAGGCCGAACAGCAGCGGTCGTACGGCGGCGGCGAACTCATCCAGTCCGCGGCTCTTCTCCAGTCGGCGGCGGGCGTGGACGGCGAAGAGACGGGTGCACCAGGCCGCGGGTGCGCAGGCCAGGGTCAGGGCCAGCACGGGGGCGACGGCGACGGGCCAGGGTCCGTCGGCGGCGCCGGTGGGCAGACCGTCGGGGCCACCGCGGAGGGCGGCGCCGAGCAGACCGTCGCCCAGGAGGGCGTAGCCGAGCAGGCAGTGCACCCAGACGCCGCTGTGGTGGTCCTCGGCGCCCGGCAGCCGGCCCCGGCGAAGGAGCGCGCGCACGGCCAGAGCGACGGCCAGCGCACCGACGACGGCCGTGACCAGGCGCGGCTGCCCGTGGGTGAGACGCAGACCGGCGACCGTCGCCGCGCCCAGGGCACCGGGCAGCAGGGTGAGGACGAACCAGCCGATGCCCGGCCGGAGGGCAGCGGCGGCGACCACCCGATCGGCGGGAACGGCGGAATCGGCGGAATCGGGAGCATCGGCGGGGTCGGCGGGAATGGCGGGATCCGGAGCTTTCTCGTTCCGGTCGCCGTCGCGTGGAACGCGGGCGTACATCTCCTCGGCGAGGGAGAAGACGTCGCGGTGGCGGAAGCGGGCGGCGGTCCGGTCGGTGACGCCGTGGGCCTCCAGGCCCGCCGCGATCTCCAGAGGGTCCACGGCTCGTTCGCACAGGTCGTGGTGGCGGTGCATCAGGGCCTTGACCGGGTCCGCGCCGGTCCGCCGGGCGGGACCCGGACGGGCCGCCCCCCGCGACACCGACACCGACACCGACTCCGACACTGACACCGACACGGCCTCCGACGCCGAGGTCAGACATTCCTGCGAGCGTTCGTCCCAGGCCCCGGGACTGCTCGGAGTCCCGAGACCGCCCAGGCCCGTGTCGCCGAGGTGGCTCATCGGACCCCCTCCCCGACGCGGACCGGCGCGTCCGTCGCCCAGCCGGGGCCGCCGCGGGCCACCGTTCGGGAGACGGTGCCGGTTCGTACACGACCGGAGCCGGTGCCAGGACTGGGACCGGTGCCGGGGCCGGGGACGTGGGCCTCGGCCGGCACGGCGAACGGCAGGGGCGTGCCGGTCGCGTCGAGGAGGTCCCGGCGGAGCGGAGCGCGGGAGAGGATCTCCAGGTAAATGCCCTGGAATGCCGCGGTGTTCTGCTCCACGGTGAACAGTTCGAGTGCGCGGGCGCGCGCGGCGGCGCCCAGGCGCTCACGGCGCTCGGGGTCGCGCAGCAGGGAGACACACCCCTCGGCCAGCGCCCGCGGATTGCGCGGCGGTACGACCAGACCGGTGCCCCCGATCACCTCCACCACCGCGCCGGCCTCCGTGGACACCGTCGCGCGACCACAGAACATGGCCTCCACCAGTCCGACCGGGAACCCCTCGACCACGCTGGAGCTGACGACCAGGGCACCGGCGGCGTAGGCGTCGGCGACGGACGGCAGTTCCGGCCCGCCGACCTGTTCGAAGGAGACCGGGTTCCGCCCGACGGCACGGGGGCCGTCCGCCTCGTCGGGGAAGAGCTGGGCGGCCAGGCCCCGGCAGTGCGCGAGATAGGCCGCGTCCCCGGAGAAGCCCGGATCACCGACACCACCGGAAACACCCGAGACTCCAGGGACATCGGGAACACCCGAGACACCCGAGGAACCGGAGACGGACACGATCCGCAGCCGGGCCCGGGGGCGCGCCCGGCGGATCTCGGCGAAGGCGTGCAGCAGGGACACCAGGTCCTTGGCGGGTTCCACGCGGCCGACCCAGACGAGGGTGTCCGGGGCGGCGCCGCCCGGCGCCTCCCCGACCTCGGTGAAGGCGGCCGCGGCCATGCCCGGGTGGACCGTGCGCAGCTTGTCGCGGCCGGCTCCGCAGCGCTCCTGCCAGCGGCGGGCGTGCGCGTTGCCGTGCGTGACGACGGCGGCCCGGCGGTAGATCTCGGCGGCGAGCCGGCCGTGGAAGGCGGCGAGCAGGGCGCGTATGGGGGGCGTGGCGTCGGGAGCGGTCAGGTAGTGCGTGCGCAGCCGCACCCCGTACTCGGTGACCAGCAGGGGGACGCCGAAGAAGTGCCGGGCGAGGAGGCCGGGCAGGGCGGCCGCGCCACCGGACGCGGCATGGCACAGGTCGACCGCGCCGAGGCCGGCGTCCTCGTACCAGTCGAGCGAAAGGGGGCGCAGGGCGTGTTCCAGGTGGGCCGCGACGGCGAGGAGATCCGGGACACGGGCCTCGCGCGCGGGCCGCCGGGCGCCGGGCGCGCGACAGGCGTGCTCCAGGGCGCGCACGGCGGCTTCGGAGCGCAGCGCGCCCACCAGTCCGCCTTCCTCGCGGGCGAGTTCGGCAAGCCCGTACAGGGCGTTGGCGAAACGGTCCGCCTCGGCGGCCGGGGCGTCTTCCGCCGTACCCGGCGGGCCTCCGTGCCCCCCGGCGCACAGGACGGCGGCGAGGTCGCCGCAGTACTGGGCGAAACGCCTGCGCGCCCGCCTGCCGTAGGTCACGCCGTCGTCCTCGGCCGTCCACAGCGGCGCGGTGCGTACGCGGCTGACCTGCGGCGGCAGCGGGACCCACCCCTCGTCCTCCTGGCGTTCGCCGCGGCTGAGCGCGTAGACGTCGAACTCGTGCTGCCCGAGCCCGCGCACGAGCCGGTCGCACCAGAGTCCGGCGTCACCGCTGACGTACGGGTAGCCGCCCTCCGTCAGTAGTCCGATGCGCACGTCCACTCCCGATCTCCCGTATGGGGAGCCGCCGTTGCTCCGGCGGCTCGCAGCGGGGACGAACGTATGCGGACAAGGCGGTGGGGGGGGGGGGGGGGGGGGGGG
>NZ_JBQOUX010000129.1:0-22864 GCF_052216785.1 Streptomyces sp. JW3
GGCGGCGACGGCGCCCGCCGAGCCGTGCAGCGCGAGCGGCGGCCGGCCCGGCCGCTGCACGGCGGCCCGGATGCGCTCGGCGACCAGTTCGTAGTGGGTGCAGCCGAGCACGACGGTGGTGACGTCGGCCGGGGTCAGCGCCGCGGCGGCGGCCACGGCGGCGTCGATCGCGGCCTCGTCGGCGTGCTCGACGGCCTCGGCGAGCCCGTGGCAGGGCACCTCGGTGACCGGCAGCCCGTCGGCGAAGTCCCGGATCAGGCCGCGCTGGTAGGCGCTGCCGGTGGTGGCGGGCGTCGCCCAGATGGCGAACGGGCCACCGCCGGCCGCGGCCGGTTTGATCGCCGGGACGGTGCCGACGACGGGCAGGCCCGGCTCGTGCCGCTCCCGCAGGGCGGGCAGCGCGTGCACGGTGGCGGTGTTGCAGCCGACGATCAGCGCGTCCGGGCGGTGCGCGGCGGCGGCCTCGGCGACGGCGAGGGCCCGGCCGGTCAGGTCCGCGGGCGTGCGCGGCCCCCAGGGCATGCCGTCGGGGTCCAGGGAGAGGATGAGATCGGCGTCCGGTCGCAGGCGCCGTACCGCGGCGGTGGCCGCCAGCAGACCGATTCCGGAGTCCATGAGCGCGATCTTCACCCGGCCACGATAGACGATGACAGGCGCGGGCCCGCCGCCGTGGGGGAGACTGCGCACGTGAACGCCGTTGTCTGGATCGCCGCCGTATCACTCGCCGCCTGGCTGTGGCTGCTCCTTGGCCAGGGCTTCTTCTGGCGCACCGACGTCAGACTGCCGCCCCGCCGCAGCCCCCGCCCCGGCACCGGGTGGCCGTCCGTGTGCGTGGTCGTCCCGGCCCGCGACGAGGCGGCGGTGCTGCGGGCCAGTCTGCCGTCACTGCTCGCGCAGGACTATCCGGGGCGGGCGGAGATCTTCCTGATCGACGACGGCAGTACGGACGGCACCGGCGCGCTGGCCCGCGAACTGTCCCTCGGGGTGGGCGGGCTGCCGCTGACCGTCGCCTCGCCCGGGGAGCCGCCCCCGGGCTGGACCGGCAAGCTCTGGGCGGTGCGGCACGGCATCGAGCTGGCCCGCGCGCGCGAACCCGAGTACCTGCTGCTGACGGACGCCGACATCGCGCACGCCCCGGACAGCCTGCGGGAGCTGGTGGCCGCCGCCCGTACCGGGGGCTTCGACGCCGTCTCCCTGATGGCCCGGCTGCGGGTGGCCAGTGTCTGGGAGCGGCTGGTCGTACCGGCCTTCGTCTACTTCTTCGCGCAGCTGTACCCGTTCCGCCGGATCGGCCGGCCCGGGGCGCGGACGGCCGCGGCGGCGGGCGGCTGTGTGCTGCTGCGCACCGAGACCGCCGAGCGGGCCCGCATCCCGGACACCATCCGGCAGGCGGTGATCGACGACGTGGCGCTGGCCCGGACCGTCAAGCGCGGCGGCGGGCACATCTGGCTGGGGCTGGCCGACCGGGTGGACAGCGTGCGGCCCTATCCGCGCCTGGCCGACCTGTGGCGGATGGTCGCGCGCAGCGCGTACGCCCAGTTGCGGCACCACCCGCTGGTGCTGCTCGGCACGGTCGCCGGTCTCGCGCTGGTGTACCTGGTCCCGCCCGTCGCCCTGGTCGCGGGCGTGGTCACGGGGAACGTGGCGGGCGCTGTCCTCGGCGGCCTGGCGTGGCTGGTGATGACGGGGACGTACCTGCCGATGCTGCGCTACTACCGGCAGCCGCCGTGGCTGGCGCCGCTGCTGCCGTGCACCGCGGCGCTGTACCTGCTGATGACGGTCGACTCGGCGGTCCAGCACTACCGGGGGCGGGGCGCGGCCTGGAAGGGCCGGACCTACGCCCGTCCCGAGGCCGTCCCCGAGGAGGGCTGAGGGCACCCGCGCGGGCGGCTCATTTGCGGCCGGGCGTCCAGTTCATGCCCCAGCCGTAGGCGCGGTCGACGGTGCGCTGCGGGCTGACACCGCGCTCGGGGACCAGATAGCGGGCCTCGCGCTGGACGACGAGGTCGTCGCCGGTGTTGGTGATCAGGGCGAGCGCGCACACCGTGGAGGGGACCGTGCACTCGTCGAGGGAGAAGTCGACGGGGGCGCCGTGCTGCGGCCGGAGGGTGACGGTGGCCTTCAGGTCGGCGAAGGAGCGCGCGCCCTCGTAGATGGTGACGAAGACGAGGACGCGGCGCAGGTCGCGGGTGTGGTCGAGGTTGACGGTGAGGTTCTCGCCGCTCGCCACGGCGCCGGTGCGGTCGTCGCCGTCGAGGTGGATGAACGGGGGCCGGTCCAGGGCGCCGAAGGCGTTGCCGAGGGACTGGATGACGCCCTTGCTGCCGTCGGCGAGTTCGTACAGGGCGCACAGGTCGAGGTCGAGGCCGCCCTGCGGGGCGAGCGACCGGCCCAGCTTGCGCACCCAGCCGGAGCCGGAGGACGGGGCCGAGGACGGCCCGCGGGTCTGCCAGTTGAGGTTGACGTGCAGGGCGCCACAGGTGCCGCCCTGCTTGGTCAGCGAGACGGACGGGGCGGCCTTGGTGAGCGTGACCTTCGTCAGCCGGACCGGCGGCGGGGGCGGCTGGGCGGGCGCGGGCGCCGCGGTCACCGGGGGCTGCGGGGGCCGCGCGGGTTCGTCCACCGTGATGCCGTAGTCGGTGGCCAGGCCCGCCAGTCCGCTGCCGTAGCCCTGGCCGACGGCGCGGAACTTCCAGCTGCCCTGGCGGCGGTAGAACTCGCCCAGCACGAAGGCCGTTTCGACCGTCGCGCCCGGGTTGTCGAAGCGCGCCGCCACCGTGTCCCCGGCCGCGTCCCGGACCTCGATGTAGAGGCCGGGGACCTGGCCGAAGGCGCCGCCGTCGGCGGAGGCGGCGAGCACGACGGTCTCGACGGCCGGCTCCACCCCCGCCAGGTCGACGAGGAGGCTGTCGGTCGTCCGGCCGCCGGCCTCCCGCTTGCCCTCGTGGCGGACGGCTCCGGAGCTGTGCGCCGGCTGGTTGTAGAAGACGAAGTCCGCGTCGGAACGGACCTTTCCGTTCACCAGGAGCAGCGCCGAGGCGTCCACGTCGGGCACGCCCGGGCCGGCCCGCCAGCCCATTTCGACGCGCAGCGCCCCCGTCGGCACCGCGGTGTTCGAGCCTTTGGCCATGACCATGTCCGGCTCCCTTGTTTCTTGCCGAGAACGCGCCCGGGCGCGTTCCGGGCGTCCGTCCATTCTGCCGCGCGTGGCGCGTTTCCGCCGTCGCCCGCCCGGCCAACTCCCCCGGACGGTCCGGGGAACCGGGCCGCAACCGGCCGGTAACACGTTCGCAAGTCGGCCTTTATCAGAAGATCGCGTTCCGGGCATGCCCTTTTTCATCAAGTTCGCTCGCATTGGGGATCCCAGGTCACGGCGGACACGGAAAACAACCCTCTTATCGGTCTCCCCAACCAGCACATCGTGGGCTTAACTTATGTGCCATGACCTCCCCCCGCTCCACCTATGGCGGCGGCTACTACTCCGCCTCCTTCCCGGACACCCCGATCTACGACTCGCTCGTGGCCGAACGGGGCACTCCGCAGATCGCCCCGATCCGGGTCCCCGCCGCGTACGACGCCCCGGGCAGTCATCTGCCGGCCCTCCCGTCCGCGCTTCCCGCCCTGCCGGCGGCGCCCTCCCAGCCTTCCTACGGCTACCCGCAGCAGGTCCCCCAGCCCGCGCCGCTCCAGCAGGCCCCGGCCGCCTACATCCCGCAGCAGATGACGGCGCCGCGCGGCTACCCCGCGCCCCAGCAGTACCAGCAGCCCCGCCCGGCGGCGCCCGCGCCGACCGGGTACGAGGCGATGCGCCCCGCGGCGCCCCGGCCCGCGCCGGCCCCGGCGCCGTACCAGGACCCGTACAACAACCAGCAGTACCGGGGCTACTGAGCCGGACCCGCCGGCTGTCGGTGCCGCCTGGCACGATGGCCTCATGGGGAACGCGCGACTGCGGTCGATCCACGTACATCCGGTCAAGGCGTTCCGGGGTGTCTCGCCCCGGGCGGCCGAGGTGGAGCCCTGGGGGCTGACCGGAGACCGCCGCTGGATGCTGGTCGACGACGGGGGAAAGGTCGTCACGCAACGCCAGCGGCCCAGCCTCGCGCTGGCCGCCGCCGAGCCGCTGCCCGGCGGCGGCGTACGGCTGTCCGCGCCCGGCGCGCGGCCGCTCACGGTGCCCGCGCCGGACGGCGGGGAGACGGTCATGGTGGAGCTCTTCCGGGACAAGGTCTGCGTGACACCGGCCGCGGACGAGGCCGCGCACGCGTGGTGCGCCGCGTATCTGGGCGCGGAGACACGTCTCGTCCACCTGGACGACCCGGCCACGCGCCGGCCGATCGACCCCGCGTACGCGCGGCCCGGCGAGACCGTGTCCTTCGCCGACGGCTATCCGCTGCTGCTGACGGCCACCGCCTCCCTGGACGCCCTCAACTCGCTGATCGCGCGGGGCGATCACGCCGCCGAGGGCCCGTTGCCCATGAACCGGTTCCGGCCCAACGTGGTCGTGGACGGCACCGGGGCGTGGGCGGAGGACGGCTGGTCGCGCGTGACCATCGGCGAGGTCTCCTTCCGGGTGGCCAAGCCCAGCGGGCGGTGCGTGGTGACCACCACCGACCAGGACACCGCCGCCCGCGGCCGGGAGCCGCTGCACACCCTGGGCCGGCACCGCCGCCGGGACGGCAAGCTGCTCTTCGGGCAGAACCTGGTGCCGCTGTCCCGCGGCACGGTACGGGTCGGCGACCCGGTCACCGTCGACGGCTGACCCGGCCCGAGCGGCCCGCCGGCCGTGATCGTCCGGCGGGAACCCGGCGGCGGGTGCCGCGCGTTGACCCGGATGAGAAGTTCATGAGTGGTCCGCCGGGGCGCCCGGCGGAAGCCGCCGGGAGGTGATCCACCGAGGGTGATCTCGCTCTCTCTTCGACGGCCGCGCTCTTGAACGGCTCGGTCCGGGGTTATCACGGAGCGGGAAGGGGGTGCGGACCGTGCGAGCCATCAGGGGACTGTGGCGCTGGCGGCACAATCCGCTGCGCCGCGCGACCGATCTGGCCGAAGCCTGGGTGGCGCTGGCCACCCTGCTGTTCATGCTGTGCGTCGCACCGGTGCTGGGCGTGCTGGTGGGCACCGCCGCCGACGACGCCCTGCGCCGGTCGGTCCACGACCAGCAGCAGACCCGCCACCGGGTGACGGCCACCGTCGTGCGCGAGCTGGACCGCTCACCGCTGGACGTGGACCCGGAGACCGCCGCCGCGGGTGACCTGCGCAGCCGCGTTCTGGCCGAGTGGACGGCACCGGACGGATCGGCCCGGCACGGCCCGGTCCTGGCGAGCATCGACTCCCCGCACGCCGGCGACCGCTTCGGAATATGGACGGACCAGCACGGCCGGACGGTGGCCCGCCCGCTGGACGCCGCCACCGCCGCGACCCACGCGGTGCTCGCCGGGACCGGTGCCGCCCTGGCGGCCGCCGCCCTGGCCGAAGGAGCCCGCCGGCTGGTCCTGTGGCGCATGGTCCGCCGCCGCTACGCCCGCCTGGATCGGGCCTGGGACCGGGCCGGTCCGGACTGGGGCAGGACGGGCACCGGCAGTTGACCGGCTTCCGCCTCCGGTCAACCCACCCCTGCGGCGCACGCTACGGTGGACCGGCCGAACCCGTTTCGGCATCGACCCGCGCGTGAGAAGCACCGGGGCATGCCCCCGGCGGCCGACGAGCCATCAGTACGACGAGGTGGGGGCACAGCAACGCCATGGCACAGGGCACGGTCCAGGTGACGCACACCGGTACGTCGCGGTGGCGGCGCCGCACGGGCGAGTACGCATCACTCGCCGCCGCCCTGGAGGCCGCGGCCGACGGTGACGTGCTCACCATCGCCCCCGGTACCTACCGGGAAAACCTCGTGATCCAGCGGGCGGTGACCCTGCGCGGTCCCGACGGCTCGCACGGATCGGTGCGGATCGCGCCCCTGGACGGGGTGCCGCTCACCGTGCGCGCCTCGGCCGTGGTGCAGGACCTGCACGTCGAGGGACAGGACGCGGCGGCCCCCGCCGTACTGATCGAGGAGGGCACTGCGGAACTGCTCGACGTCCGGGTCGTCACCCGCTCCGCCGCCGGGATAGAGGTGCGCGGCGCCGCGCGTCCGACGGTGCGGCGGTGCTCCGTCGACAACCCGGCGGGCATCGGCATCGCCGTGGTCGACGGCGGCGGCGGGGTGTTCGAGGAGTGCGAGGTGGTCGCGGCCGGCCAGGAGGGCGTCGCGGTGCGCTCCGGCGCCCGGCCCCGGCTGGAGCGCTGCCGGATCCACCACGCCGCGGGCTCGGGCCTCACCGCGACCGGGGAGCACTCCTCGGCGGAGGCCGTCGGCTGCGAGATCTACGAGGTACGGGGCAGCGGCGTCCAGGTCACCGGCCGGGCCACCGCCCACCTCACCGACTGCGACGTGCACCGCACCACCGCCGACGGCATCACCCTGGACACCGACGCGGTGCTCACCCTCGCCGACTGCCGCATCCACGACATCCCGGAGAACGCGGTGGACCTGCGCTCCCGGTCCGTCCTCACCCTGACCCGCACCACCGTGCGGCAGTTCGGCCGCAACGGCCTGTCGGTGTGGGACCCGGGCACCCGGGTGGACGCCAACCAGTGCGAGATCTTCGACAGTACGGGCGACTACCCGGCCGTGTGGGTCAGCGACGGCGCCACCGCGGTGCTCGACTCCTGCCGGGTGCACGACGTGCCGGACGCCCTGTTCGTCCTGGACCGCGGCTCGCGCGCCGACGTCGTCGACAGCGACCTCTCCCAGGTGCGCAACACGGCCGTGTCGGTGAGCGACGGCGCCACCGCGCAGCTCGACGACTGCCGGATCCGGGAGGCGGCGACCGGCGCCTGGTTCCGCGACCACGGCAGCGGCGGCACGCTGAACAACTGCTCCGTCGACGCCACCCGCACCGGCGTGATCGTCACCAAGGGCGCCGACCCCACCATCGAGCGCTGCGTCATCGACTCCCCCGGCGAGGCCGGCGTCTATGTGTCGGCCGGCGGCCGCGGCAGCTTCCTGAACTGCCGGGTCACGAACAGCGGCGGCTACGGCTTCCATGTGATCGACGGCTGCCGCAGCACGCTGCGCAAGTGCCGCACCGAGCGGTGCGCGCGCGGCGGGTACGAGTTCGCGGACGCCGGGGCGGACGCGGGCGACGCGGGTCCGGTGGTCGAGGACTGCACCAGCGACGAGAGCACCCACCTGCGGCCGCCCGAGAACCGGGAGCCCGCGGTCCAGGCCGTGACCCGGTCGCCGGGGCTGCTGGGCTCGATCCCCGGCCAGCGCAGCACCGAGCAGGAGCCGCTGGTCACGGCCGCCGCGCCGGAGCGGCCGGCCCGCTCCTCCCAGGACGTGCTGGGCGAACTGGACGCGCTGGTGGGCCTGGAGAGCGTCAAGCTGGAGGTGCGGGCGCTGATCGACATGATCGAGGTGGGCCGGCGCCGGCAGCAGGCGGGCCTGAAGGCGGCGTCGGTCAAACGGCACCTGGTCTTCACCGGCTCCCCCGGCACCGGCAAGACGACGGTGGCCCGGCTGTACGGCGAGATCCTGGCCTCGCTCGGGGTGCTGGACAAGGGCCACCTGGTCGAGGTGTCCCGGGTGGACCTGGTCGGCGAGCACATCGGCTCCACGGCGATCCGCACCCAGGAGGCGTTCCAGAAGGCGCACGGCGGGGTGCTGTTCATCGACGAGGCGTACGCCCTCTCCCCCGAGGACGCGGGCCGCGACTTCGGCAAGGAGGCCATCGACACCCTCGTCAAGCTGATGGAGGACCACCGGGACTCGGTCGTGGTGATCGTCGCCGGCTACACGGCGGAGATGGAGCGGTTCCTGTCGGTCAACCCCGGGGTGGCGTCCCGTTTCTCGCGGACCATCACCTTCGGCGACTACGGGCCCGAGGAGTTGCTGCGGATCGTGCAGCAGCAGGCCGACGAGCACGAGTACCGGCTGGCGCCGGGCGCGGCCGAGGGCCTGCTGAAGTACTTCACGGTGCTGCCCAAGGGCCCGGCGTTCGGCAACGGGCGGACCGCCCGCCAGACCTTCGAGGCGATGGTGGAGCGGCACGCCAGCCGGGTCGCGCAGGTCGCGGACCCCAGTACGGACGAGCTGACCCTGCTCTACGCCGAGGACCTGCCCGCGCAGCCCTGAGTCCCGCCGTCGGCGCCCGGCACCGTGCCGGGCCCGTCCTCGTCGGGCCGGGGCGCGGGCACCTCCGGGCGCAGCCGGGCCAGCAGCCGCCCGCGTTCCTCGGCGAACGCCGGGTCGGCCTGGTAGTCGCCGTGCTTGAGGATCGGCGCGGGCAGCGGGTGCTCGGCGGTGCGGCCGTAGGAGAGGGGGTCGTTCAGCGGCGGGCGGTCGACCTCCGGGCCGCAGTCGCCGGGCAGCCGCACCGGGCCGCCGATCGGGTCGGTGAGCCGGTACAGATTGCGCCAGCAGTCGATCTCGCGGTGCAGGGCGGCGAGCGAGTCCGGTCCGAAGTAGGCGGGGAACCAGCGGCCGTAGAGCCGCTCCAGCGGGGAGCCGTAGGTGAGCAGGGCGACCCGGCCGCGGGCGGACGGCTCCAGTTGCCAGGCCGCCGCGGCGGCCAGCACACTGCCCTGGGAGTGCCCGGAGAGCACGAGCCGACCGCCGGTGGTCCGGGTCCAGGTGGCCATCCGCCAGGTGAGGTCGGGCACGGCGCGCTCGGCGTAACAGGGCGGGGCGAACGGGTGGGCGGCGCGCGGCCAGAAGGTGCCGACGTCCCACAGTATGCCGATGCTGCGCCGCGCGGAGGCGTCCTTGTAGGCGCGGCGGCCGCCGGTGACGAACAGTATGAAGCCGAGGCCGACCAGCCAGGAGCCGACCGCCTGGGCGGTCTCGGCGGCGCCGTGCACGACGGCGTACGACCCGTCGGCGGTCTCGGCCGGGGTCTGTCCGGTGGTCAGGGCGCCGACCAGGGCGGCCAGGCCGAGTACGAAGGTCGTGGTGGAGACGACGGTGACCAGCAGCGGCACCCGGTCGGTGAGGCCGGCCATCGCGCGGGCGGCGGCGACCTTGCGGCGGGGGGCCGGGTCGCCGGTCTCGTCGGGGTGGCCGCCCGCCGCCTCGTCCGTCACCTCGGCGCGTTCCGCGCGGGCCCGGGACCAGGTGCGCCGGGCGAGCAGGGCGAGCAGCGCGAGGACCACCAGGAGCAGCGGCGGGATGACGGACGCCTGCCAGGTCAGCAGGACCGGCGGGCCGGCCAGGGCGGTGCCGGTGCCGTCCAGCCAGTCCGACACCCGCTGGGCGACGCCGCCGGACATGACGCCGCCCAGGGCGCCGGCGAGCATGACGACGGCGGGCCCGCCCAGGCCGCGCATCGCGGCGCGCCGGTCGGGCGCGGTGCGGTACAGCAGGTGGGCGACGACGGCGAGGGCGATCACCAGCAGTCCCTGCACGGCGGCGAGGCCGCCGAACACCGCGTCGCCCGGCAGCCGCCCGGCGGACGCCCACCCCGGCCGGTCCCAGCCGGCGTACCCCGCGGCGAGCAGCAGCAGGGCGAGCGCGGCGAGCGGCAGCCGTCGTACCAGGTGTTCGTCGAGGGCGCGGTCCTGCAGCCGTTCGCCGCGGCCCCGACGGCAGACCACGCCCACCACGACGGCGGCCAGCGCGAGCAGCGCGGCCTGGAGGAGCCACCCGGCGAGGTCGAGCGGCGCGGGTCCGCCGGGCCGGCGGTCCAGGCGCGCCGCGGGTACCACGAGGCCGCCGGCGACGGTCAGCAGCCCGGCGGCGGTGTGCGCGGCGCGCAGCCGGGCCACCAGCCGGCGCCCGTACCAGAACCCGGGGCGGCCCAGGGCGTTGCGGCCGGCCGTCTCGTCCGGTTCGGGCTCGCGGTCCATGGGCCGCTGGGACTCGTAGGCGCGCCAGGTGCGCAGGGACAGGTACCAGAGCAGGCCGGTGAGCGCGGCGGGCACCAGGGCGGCCAGCGCGAGCCGGCGGCCGGGGCCGCTCCACCAGCCGCCCTCGGCCGGGGAGAGGAAGCCCAGCCAGGAGTGGCGCGCGGCGCACGCCTCGGTGCCCGCGCACTGCCAGGCCGCGAGGTCCAGGGCGACCTCCGCGGCGGCGGCGACCAGCAGCACCGTCAGGGTCAGTCCGGCGAGCCGGACCAGCAGGCCGTACAGCCGCCTCGTCCGCTTGCGGCCGGACGCGGCGGGGCGCATCCAGTGGGCGAGGTTGACGACCATGAAGGGCAGGAGCAGCAGCCACAGCGCGCGGGTGCCGTCGCCGGAGGTGAGGTTGCACCAGACGTACGCCTCGGGCACCGGCTTGTCCCGGTAGTCCTCGGGGCGGGCCTCGGCGTCGGCGTCCTCGGTGCGGCGGAAGACGGCGGCGATGTCGTCGCCGGTGACCCGGACCGTGCGCGGGTCGTCGAGCATCTCCTGCGGTGAGGAGCCGCCCACCCCGTGCACCAGCAGTTCCAGGGCGGTGCCGGTGCCCTGTCCGTCGTTCCCCGCGGCCTTGTGCGTGGCCCGCTGCTGCGCCTGTTCCACCGTGTCGCACTTCCCCCGTGACGCGCCGTCGGCTGTGTCCGTGCGGGCACAGGATCTCCGCTCGGCGGACGGCGTACACCTCTCCCCACCGAATCTCCCCCAACTGTGTGACACGCGGCGTACGGATGAGACCTGAGTGACATGTGCGCGACGGGCAGGTGGTGGCGCGCCGTGGGACGGGGCGTGCGAGGATGGGGCGTCGGCGCACCGGGGCGTGCGGAGGTCCTCGCCGCAGCGGGCGCGCCGGGCGGACTGGTGGCGGCGAGAGGACCGGAGCGTACGTGAGCGAGAATCAGAACCTCCTCGCGGAGCAGCGGCGGGCTTTGATCCTCGACGAGGTGCGGCGCCGCGGCGGGGTCCGGGTCAACGAGCTGACCCGCCGGCTCGGCGTGTCGGACATGACGGTCCGCCGCGATCTGGACGCGCTGGCCCGGCAGGGCGTGCTGGAGAAGGTGCACGGCGGTGCGGTGCCGGTGGTCGAGGCGAGTACCCACGAGCCCGGTTTCGAGGCCAAGTCGGGTCTGGAGCCGACCGCCAAGGAGGAGATCGCGCGGGCCGCGGCGGACCTGGTCGCGCCGGGCGCGGCGATCGCGCTGTCGGGCGGTACGACGACGTACGCGCTGGCGCACCGGCTGGTGGACGTGCCGGAGCTGACGGTGGTGACCAACTCGGTGCGGGTGGCCGACGTGTTCCACGCGGCGCAGCGCACCTCGGGGGCGCGGCAGGCCGCGGCGACGGTGGTGCTGACCGGCGGGGTGCGCACGCCGTCCGACTCGCTGGTGGGTCCGGTGGCCGACCAGGCGATCGCGGCGCTCCACTTCGACACGCTGTTCCTGGGTGTGCACGGCATATCGGCACGGGCCGGGCTGTCCACGCCGAACCTCGCGGAGGCCGAGACCAACCGGCGCCTGGTGCAGTCGGCGCGGCGGGTCGTGGTGGTCGCCGACCACACCAAGTGGGGTGTGGTGGGCCTGAGTTCGTTCGCGGCGCTGGACCGGGTGGACACGCTGGTGACGGACGCCGGGCTGCCGGACGCGGCGCGCGCGGAGATCGCGGAACATGTGCGGGTGGTGGTGGCGGGCGAGGCCGAGCAGTCGGAGCGGCCCGAGCCTGCGGAGCAGGACGGCTGACGGGGGCCGGCTCGTCCCGTGCGAAGCCGCCGGTCAGGCCGGCCAGACGCCCGTGCGCAGCAGGGACTCGATGGCCGCGGCGTACGGCTCGATGCGCAGGCCCTGTTCGGCCAGCCAGGTGTCGGAGTAGTACTTGTCGAGGTAGCGGTCCCCCGGGTCGCACAGCAGCGTCACCACGCTGCCCCGGCGGCCCTCGGCCACCATTTCGGCGACGATCTTCAGCGCGCTCCACAGGCCGGTGCCGGTGGAACCGCCCGCCTTGCGGCCGATGACCCGCTCCAGGGCGCGCACGGCGGCCACGCTCGCCGCGTCCGGCACCTTCATCATCCGGTCGATGGCGCCCGGCACGAAGCTCGGTTCCATCCGGGGCCGGCCGATGCCCTCGATCCGGGAGCCGCAGTCGCAGGTGACGTCCGGATCGCCGGTGGTCCAGCCGTCGAAGAAGCAGGAGTTCTCCGGGTCGGCGACGCAGACCCGGGTGTCGTACTGCATGTAGTGCACATAGCGGGCGAGGGTCGCCGAGGTGCCGCCGGTGCCGGCCGTGGCGACGATCCAGGCCGGTTCCGGGAACCGCTCCAGGCGCAGCTGACGGAAGATCGACTCGGCGATGTTGTTGTTGCCGCGCCAGTCGGTGGCCCGCTCGGCGTAGGTGAACTGGTCCATGTAGTGCCCGTCGGTCCGCGCGGCGAGCCGGGCGGACTCCTCGTACATCTGGCGCGAGTCGTCCACGAAGTGGCAGCGGCCGCCGTGGAATTCGATCAGGCGGATCTTCTCCGCGCTGGTGGTGCGCGGCATGACGGCGACGAAGGGTACGCCGATCAGTTTCGCGAAGTACGCCTCGGAGACGGCCGTCGAGCCGCTGGACGCCTCGATCACCGGGCGGCCGGGCCGGATCCAGCCGTTGCACAGGCCGTAGAGGAACAGGGAGCGGGCCAGGCGGTGTTTGAGGCTGCCGGTGGGGTGGGTCGACTCGTCCTTGAGGTAGAGGTCGATGCCCCACGGCTCGGGCAGCGGGAACCTCAGCAGATGCGTGTCGGCCGAGCGGTTGGCGTCCGCCTGGACCTTGCGGACGGCCTCTTTCAGCCAGCCGCGGTACGCCGTGTCGCCGCGGTCGACGTCCAGCGTCGCCCCGGTCCCGGTGGGCGGGATCCCGGTGGGTGGGGGAGTGCTCACGGCACGGCTCCTTACGCTGGGCGCCGACGGCGCCTCGCGCGGCCGCCTGTGCCGATCATAAGCACGTTTCCCGCACGTCTCTCACCTGCATAAAGGCCCCTTTGGGGGGCTCAAAGCAACCTCTGGGGCGGCGTGCGAGGCACGGCAGGGGGGCGCATTTGCGCCAGTGCTCCGGGCGGCACCGGGAAGGGACTCGCGCGCACTGGTGCTCGACGCCGGTGGCGGGCAGACTGCTGCCGGTGGAACGCGGCCCCGCCTCCGGGTCCCCGCGTTCACGACACGAGCCGGCACCGGCCCACCTGGAGCGCGGTCCGGCCACCGACGCGCACGAGGGGGCGGCGGCATGGCGGAGCCGGAGTTCACGGCCACCGGCGTACGGATCGACAAACGGCTCCGCTCGCTCACCCGGGCCGGACAGGTCCGGATCAGCGACGGCAGGCTGGAGCTGCTCACCAGCTACGGCAGCGAGATCGACAGTGCCCCGGTGCGGTCGGTGCGCGCCGCCAGACCCTGGTTCGCCGCCGAGGACCGCGCCTTCGCCGAGCTGGACGGCAAGCGGTACCTGCTCACCCTCGGCGAATCCGATCCCGCCCCGGGCGAGTCGGGCCCGGCGGCCGCCCGCCGGTTCATCGAGGCCGTGCGCCGGGCGGCGGGACACAGCGACTGAGATGCCCGTGGGTTGCGCCGTCTCACCCCTTGCGTCACGCTGGTCTCACGTCACTCTGGGTTTACCGGCGATAACGCTGCGAACCAGCCCGCCGGCCATGACAGCAGGCGGTCGCGTGACGCACACGTCTGCTGGATCCGTCCTCAGTGTTCTTCCGGACCTCTATGTCGGGGAGTCGCAGCCGTGATCAGTCACCCAAGCAGGCACTGCACGGTGGAGCTCCAAGCCCTGCCGTCGCGGATCGGCCAGGTCCGCAGAATCGTATCTGCGCAATTGCGCTACTGGCATCTCGATTCCCTGATCGACCGGGCGGCGCTCGGCGTGACGGAACTCCTGACCAACGTTCACCAGCATGCCCGGCCGGACAAGACGTGCACCGTGGAGATCGAGCTGCTGCTCGACCGGCTCACGGTCTCGGTGCGGGACCGCGATCCGCGGCTGCCCGTGGTGGACGAGGCCGAGCCGCTCGCGACCTGCGGGCGCGGTCTCGCCATGGTGGCCGCGATGAGCGAGAGCTGGGGCGCCCGGCCGGACGGCGAGTCCGGCAAGGTGGTCTGGTTCACCCTCCCCACCCCGCCGTCCGTTCCACCGCTGCCCGGCCGTCCGCCGCGCCGGCTGGTCGAGGAGGTGTCCGCCGAACCGTTCAGCCAGGTGGCACGTACGGCTCCCGCCCGGTCGGCCGTTGCCGGCTGATCGGGCGGTGACGGGTCCCTCCGGGGTGCGGGGGTGACCGCGCGTCGTCCGGGCGGTCGGGCGGTCGGAGGCGGTCGGGTGGGGTGCGGTGATGGCTGTTGTGGTGAGCTGCGGGTCGGTTGTGGCTGGGCGCGCAGTTCCCCGCGCCCCTGGAGCGTGGTGAGCTGCGGGTCCGTTGTGGCTGGTCGCGCAGTTCCCCGCGCCCCTGAGGGGAGCGGTGGCGCGGGCGCTTCGGAGTGGGCCGTCGGGTGGTGGGGTGTGCGTCAGCCCAGTACTGCCAGTGGGTCGTCGAGGACTGGTTGCCAGGCCAGTTCGGCCGCGCCCACCAGGCTGTTGTGGTCCAGGGTGCAGGGCAGCACCGGGACGCCGCCGCTCTGTCCCCACAGGCTGCGGCCGGCGACCACCGCGCGCAGCCGGTCCGGGTCGGCGCGCAGCAGGTCGCGGTGGAGGCCGCCGAGGATGATGCGGTCCGGGTTGAGGATGTTCACCAGGCCGGCCAGGCCCTGGCCGAGGCGGTCGAGGAGGGTCTCGGCGGCGGTGCGGACGGCCGGGTCGGCGTAGTGGTCGCGGACCAGGTCGATGGACTGCTGGAGGAGGGACTGCTCGGGTCCGGGTTCCCAGCCGGCCGCGGTGAGGAAGGCCAGCGGGTCGGTCTCCACGTCCAGGCAGCCGCGGCTGCCGCAGTGGCAGGGGCGGCCCGCGGGGTTGACGGTGAGGTGGCCGACCTCCAGGGCCAGTCCCGAACTGCCCGAGTGCAACCGGCCGTCGAGGACCAGGGCGCCGCCGACGCCCCGGTGTCCGGTGGCCACGCAGAGCAGGTCGCGGGAGCCGCGGCCGGCGCCGTGCCGGTGTTCGGCGAGGGCGGCGAGGTTGACGTCGTTGGCGGTGAAGGCGGGCCCGTCGAGGCCGGCCGCGCGCACCTGCTCGGCGAAGATCTGCCGGACGGGGGCGCCCGCGGGCCAGGCCAGGTGCAGCGGGTTCAGCGCGAGGCCCTCCGGTTCGGCCACCGCGGACGGTACGGCGAGGCCGGCGCCGACGCAGCGCCGGCCGGTGCGGTCCAGGAGTTCGGCGCCGGCCTCCACGACCGAGCCGAGGACCTTCGCCGGGTCGGCGTCGACGATCTCGCAGCCGGGCGTGGTGGCGACGATCCGGCCGCCGAGCCCGACCAGCGCGGCCCGGTAGCCGTCGGCGTGCACCTGGGCGGCGAGGGCGACGGGGCCGTCCTCGGCGACCGCGAGGCGGTGCGAGGGCCGGCCCTGGGAACCGGCGGGGGCGCCGGGCCGGGCGTCGACCCGGATCAGGCCGAGCGCCTCCAGTTCGGCGGCGACCGCGCCGGCCGTCGCCCGGGTCACGCCGAGTTCGGCGGTCAGGACGGCGCGGGTGGGGGCGCGTCCGGTGTGCACGAGCTCCAACGCGGGCCCGAGCGCCCCGCGCCCCCGGTCCAGCCGCGTCCTGGAGGTGGTCCCGTCCCCCGCCCGCCGGGGGTCCGCCTTGCCGCTCATGGGGGTGAGTCTCCCATGATCCGGGCCGAAGGCGGCCGGTACGGTGGGGGCCAGTGCCGGGAGGGACGCCCTACAGTCCGCTCACCCGCAGGGTGATGTTCAGCCGCCCGGTGAGGCCCAGCCCGGACGGTGCGGTGCCGGGGCGGACGCGCGGCACCCCGTGGTACGCGAGCCGGGCCGGGCCGCCGAACACGAACAGGTCGCCGCCGCGCAGTTCGACGTCGGTGTACGGGCGGTTGCGGCTCTCGGTGATGCCGAACCGGAAGACACAGGTGTCGCCGAGGCTGAGGGATACCACCGGCGCGTCCGCCCGTTCGTCCTCGTCGCGGTGCATGCCCATCCGGGCGTCGGCGGCGTAGAAGTTGACGAGGGCGATGTCGTACGGCGCCGCGGGCACCGCCGGTGCGCCCAGCGCGTCGGTCACCGCGCGGCGGGCCAGGTCGCCGAGCCGGGCGGGGAACGGCTTGACGGGAGCGCCGTCGCCGTCGACGACCGTGCGGGAGTAGGCGTACGGGTACGCGTGCGGGCCGGGGCAGTCCGGGTTGGCGCGCACCGCCCGGCCGCAGTGCGGGCAGCGGGGCACCGGGCCCCAGTGCCGGCCCAGGCAGACCTGCCGGGCGGTCATCGTGCCGCCGCCCGGGGTGCGGACCGTGCGCAGTCCGGCGGGCGGGCGGGACCAGTCCCGGCAGGCGTCCAGCAGCTCGCGCTGGAGCCCGGCGTCCAGCCAGTTGGGGAGGTGCACGGCGCCGGGCGCGATCTCGGTACGTTCCCGGGGAAACAGCTCGGCGTCCATGTCCTCCATCGTGCACGACCGCCGCCCGGTCCTCGCCCGACCGCCGCCCGACCGGCCCTGAGCTGCGGCTCGGCTAGCCTGGACGCACGATGGACGAGCGCGACGACCGTATGACGACCGAGTGGGGCGAGCCGGTGCTGACCCGGTTCCCCGACGATCCACGCGACCGGCTGCGCGCCTGGGACGCCTCCGACGAGTACCTGCTGGCGCATCTCGCCGCGGAGCGGGTGCCGCTGTCCGGGACGGTCGTGGTGCTGGGCGACCGCTGGGGCGCGCTGGTGACGGCGCTGGCGGCGCACCGGCCGACCCAGATCACCGACTCGTATCTCGGCCGGGAGGCGACCCGCGCCAATCTCGCCCGGAGCGGTGTCGAGCCGGCCGCGGTGCGACTGCTGACCACGCAGGACCCGCCGCCGGAGCGGATCGACGTACTGCTGGTGCGGGTGCCCAAGAGTCTGGCGCTGCTGGAGGACCAGTTGCTGCGGCTGGCGCCGGCGGTGCACGAGGGGACGGTCGTCGTCGGCACCGGGATGGTGAAGGAGATCCACACCTCGACGCTGGCGGTGTTCGAGCGGGCCCTCGGCCCGACCCGGACCTCGCCGGCGAAGAAGAAGGCCCGGCTGATCTTCTGTACGCCGGACCCGTCCCCGGCGCGGCCCGCCAACCCCTGGCCGCTCAGCTACCGCCTGCCGGACGGCATCGGGCCCGTCTCGGGCCGGACCGTCGTCAACCACGCGGGCGTCTTCTGCGCCGACCGGCTGGACATCGGCACCCGGTTCTTCCTGAAGCACCTGCCGGCCGGCGGTGCCCGGAAGGTGGTCGACCTCGGCTGCGGCAACGGCGTGGTCGGTACGGCGGTGGCGCTGGCCGACCCGGCGGCCGAGGTGCTGTTCACCGACGAGTCCTTCCAGGCGGTGGCCTCGGCGGAGGCGACGTACCGGGTCAGTGGGGCGGGCCGGAACGCCGAGTTCCGGGTCGGTGACGGGCTGGCCGGGGTGCCGGACGGCAGTGTCGACCTGGTGCTCAACAACCCGCCGTTCCACTCCCACCAGGCCACCACCGACGGCACCGCGTGGCGGATGTTCAGCGGTGCCCGGCGCGCGCTCGGGCCGGGCGGTGAGCTGTGGGTGGTCGGCAACCGGCACCTCGGCTACCACGTCAAGCTGCGCCGCCTGTTCGGCAACAGCGAACTGGTGGCCTCCGACCCGAAGTTCGTGGTGCTCAGGGCCGTCAAGAGGTAGGCCGGGTCAGGGGGTGAGCCGGCCCACCACCTTCAGTACGTCCGCGACCGTGCGGGTCATGGCGTCCCGGCCCTCGGTCAGGTAGCCGCGCGGGTCGACCGCCTCCGGGTGGGCGGCGAGGTGCTCGCGGACCGCTCCGGTCAGGGCGATGTTCAGCGCGGTGCCGACGTTGACCTTGGCGATGCCGCCGGCGACCGCCGCGGTGAGTTCGCCGTCCGGCACCCCTGACGAGCCGTGCAGCACGAGCGGGACGTCGAGCGCGGCCGACAGTTCCTTGAGCAGGTCGTGGTCGAGGGCGGCGGTGCGGGTCGTCATGGCGTGCGAGCTGCCGACCGCGACGGCCAGCGCGTCCACTTTCGAGTCGGCGACGTAGCCGCGGGCCTCGGTGGGGTCGGTGCGGGCGCCGGGCGCGTGCGCGTCCAGCGGCGGCGCGCCGTCCTTCCCGCCCACCTCGCCCAGCTCCGCCTCGATCCACAGGCCCTGGGAGTGCGCCCAGTCGGCGGCGGCCCGGGTCGCGGCGAGGTTCTCGGTGTACGGCAGTTGGGCGGCGTCGTACATGACGGAGCTGAAACCGGCGTCCCGGGCCTGCCGCAGCAGGGCGTCGCTCTTGACGTGGTCGAGATGGAGGGCGACCGGGACGGCGGCGCGTTCGGCGGCGGCGACGGCGGCGCGGGCCAGTGGTGCGAGCCGGCCGTAATGGAACTTCACGGCGTTCTCGCTGACCTGGAGGATCACCGGCACGGCCACCGACTCGGCGCCGGCCACGACGGCCTCGACGTGTTCCAGGGTGATGACGTTGACGGCGGCGACGGCGGTACGCGCCGCTGCGGCGCGGGCGACCAGGTCGCCGGTGGTGGCGAGGGGCACGGGTCTGTCCTTTCCCTGCGGCCGGTCAGGGCGCGAGGATCACCGAACGGGTCAGGTGGCGCGGCTGGTCCGGGTCCAGGCCGCGGGCGGCGGCCACGGCGACCGCGAGCCGCTGGGCGCGGACCAGTTCGGCCAGCGGGTCGAGGGTGCCCGCCACCCACATCCCGCCAGTGGCCGCTACCTGCTCGGCCAGTCCGCCGGGTGCCGCGCCGAGCATCCAGGTCGCCGTGGTGGCGGTGGTGACGCTGATCGGGCCGTGCCGGTACTCCATCGCCGGGTACGCCTCGGTCCAGGACAAGGACGCCTCGCGCATCTTCAGCGCGGCCTCGTTGGCCAGTCCGACGGTCCAGCCGCGGCCCAGGAAGGTGAACTGGGTGCGGTCGACGAGCCCGTCGGGCAGATCGGTGGCGAGGGCGGTGCGGGCGTCGGCGACGGAGTCCTCGACGGGCCGCCCGAGGTGGGCGCGGAGCAGGGTCAGCGCGGTGGTGGCGAACCGGGTCTGCACCACCGAGCGTTCGTCCGCGAAGTCCAGGACGACCAGGTCGTCGGCGGCCGTCATCACGGGCGTGGCGGGGTCGGCGGTGATCGCGGTGGTGCGGGTACGGCCGCGCAGCCGGCCGAGCAGTTCCAGCACCTCGGTGGTGGTGCCGGAGCGGGTGAGGGCGACCACCCGGTCGTAGGAACGGCCGTGCGGGAACTCGGAGGCGGCGAAGGCGTCCGTCTCGCCCTGGCCGGTCTCCTCGCGCAGCGCCGCGGCGGCCTGCGCCATGAAGTACGAGGTCCCGCAGCCGACGATCGCCACCCGCTCCCCCGCCGCCGGCAGCGCGCCGCCGTGCCGGGCCGCCTCCGCCGCCGCGCGGGTCCAGCACTCCGGCTGGCTGTTCAGCTCGTCCTCGACGTATGTCATGACCACACCCTCCCCAAGATTGATTGTTCCTGCAAGATATAGCGAGCTTTCGAGCACAATCAAGCATTTGGCGGAAGCGGGTGTGCGTTAGGGTCGGCCAGGGACCGAGGAACGGAGGGTGCGCATGTCGCGCGACGCCCGCTGGAAGACGCTGCTGGAGCTGCTCGTCGAACGCGGCCGGCTGGATGTCGAGGAGGCGGCGGCCGAGCTGGCGGTGTCGGCGGCGACCATCCGCCGCGACTTCGACCAGCTCGCCGGGCAGCAGATGCTGGTGCGCACCCGCGGCGGCGCGGTGGTGCACGGGGTGTCGTACGAGTTGCCGCTGCGGTACAAGACGGCGCGGCGCGCCTCGGAGAAGGAGCGCATCGGACGGGCCGTCGCCGAACTGGTGGCGCCCGGCGAGGCGGTGGGGCTGACCGGCGGCACGACCACCACCGAGGTGGCGCGGGCGCTGGCGGTGCGCCCCGATCTGGCCGCGGGCACGCCCGCGCTCACCGTCGTCACCAACGCGCTGAACATCGCCAACGAGCTGGCCGTGCGGCCGCAGTTCAAGATCGTGGTGACCGGCGGGGTGGCACGGGCGCAGTCCTACGAGCTGATCGGGCCGCTCGCGGACGGGGTGCTGGGGCAGGTCACGATCGACGTGGCGGTGCTGGGTGTGGTCGCGTTCGACGTGGCGCACGGGGCCGCCGCCCACGACGAGGCGGAGGCCGCCATCAACCGGCTGCTGTGCGAGCGCGCCGAACGGGTGGTGGTGGCCGCCGACTCCACCAAGCTCGGCCGGCGGGCGTTCGCCCGGATCTGCGCGGCCGAGTCGGTGGACACGCTGGTGACGGACGCCGCGGTGGACGCGGACACGGTGCGGCGGTTCGAGGAGGCGGGGATCGCGGTCGTCGCGGTGTGAGCGGCCGCGGCTTCGTCCTCGGGCTCAGCGGACGGGGGGCGGGGATCGCGGTCGTCGCGGAGCCGGCGCCGCCCTCCGGCTCGGGCTCAGTGGCCGTGGTCCGTGTCGGGCTCCTCGGTGTGGGTTGACGGCGCCGGGGTGGCCTCGTGGGTCTTCCCCGCCCGGACCGTGAAGGCCGCCGTGCGGACCTTGCCCGCGTGCCGGAAGTCAAGGAAGAGGCGGTAGGCGCCGGCGCTGGGCGCGGTGGCGGTGAAGGAGACCGTGGGGCCGGGCTTCGTGGTGCCGTCGCCGGGGGCGCCGTTCGGGTGGACGTGCAGATGGGCGAGGTCGCCGGAGCGCAGCGCGACCAGGTGGCCGTAGGCGCCGAGGTAGGGCTGGAGGTCGGTGACCGGCCTGCCCTCGCGGCTGACCGTCAGGCGCAGTTCGCTCGCCCGGTCCGGGCGCAGCGCACCGGTCAGCCGCACGTCGTAGCCGTCGGCCTCGGCGGTGGCGGCCGGGGCCGGCAGACCGCGCGGCGCGTACGGGCCGGCGGCCGCCAGGTCGGCCCCGAGGGTGAGGTTCTCGGCGCCGTGCCGCGCCGGGGTGAAGTCGGCGAACACCCGGTAGCCGCCCGCCCGGGGCAGGTCGACGGGGGTGCTCCAGGTGCCGTCGGCGGCGCGGGCCGGGTGCAGGTGGCGGTAGGTGCCCAGGTCGCGTGAGGCGACGATGAGGTGGAGTTCCTTGTCGTGCTCGCGCCGGTAGGCGGTGACGGCCCGGCCCTGGTCGTCGCGGACGGTGAAGCTCAGCTCGGTGCGCCGCCCGGCGGTGACGCGGGGCGTGTCGAGGTCGAGCGTGTAGCCGTCCTCGGCGATCTGGAGCCCGCCCGCCGGGGCGCTTTCGTGGCCCCCGTGTCCGTCGCCGCCGCCCGGTGTCGGCGTGGGATCGCCGTGCTCGTCGTGGGCGGCGGGCGCGGGCTCCTCGACGACCGGGTCGAAACCGGTGCCCACGCCGTAGGCCGCGCCGAAGGTGGCGGCCAGGGCGGCCGCGAAGGCGGTGATCCTCAGTCCCGTGTTCATGGTCGTCGTCTCCTCGGCTACGGGGCCCGCCCGATACGGATGTACCCCTCCATGCAGCTCACCATACCCCCAGGGGGTACCGAGTCAAGCGGCTCGACGACTTGCTTCGGGTACCCCCTGGGGGTATACATGGTTCGGCATCGTCCCCCATGACCTGGAGCTGCCATGACCACCTCGACGGCCAGTCGCACCACGGAGGCCGAACTCGCCATCGGCGGCATGACCTGCGCCTCGTGCGCGGCGCGGGTCGAGAAGAAGCTCAATCGGCTGGCCGGCGTCACCGCCACCGTCAACTACGCCACCGAGAAGGCCCTGGTCAGCTACCCCGCCGGGGTATCGGTGGGCGAGCTGATCGCCACCGTCGAGGCCACCGGCTACACCGCCCGGGAGGCCGTGCCCGAGACTCCCTCGGCCGGCCCGGAACCGGCGGCCGAGCACGACACACTGCGTCCGCTGCGGCAGCGGCTGGTCACGGCCGTGACCCTGGCCGTACCGGTGGTCGCGATGGCGATGGTGCCCGCCCTTCAGTTCACCTACTGGCAGTGGCTCTCGCTGACGCTGGCCGCGCCCGTGGTGACGTACGCGGCCTGGCCCTTCCACCGGGCGGCGGTCACCAACGCGCGGCACGGCGCGGCCACCATGGACACCCTGGTCTCGGTGGGCACCTCGGCGGCGTTCCTGTGGTCGCTGTGGGCGCTGTTCCTCGGCACGGCGGGCACACCGGGCATGACTCATCCCTTCGAGCTGACCATCGCCCGCCAGGACGGCGCGGGCAACATCTATCTGGAGGCCGCCGCCGGTGTGACCGCTTTCCTGCTGGCCGGGCGGTACTTCGAGGCCCGCGCCAAGCGGACGGCCGGCGCCGCGCTGACGGCGCTGCTGGAGCTGGGCGCCAAGGACGTCACCGTGCTGCGCGACGACGGCGGCGAACACACCGTCGCCAGCTCGGAGTTGCGGCCCGGCGACCGTTTCCTGGTCCGTCCCGGGGAGAAGATCGCCACCGACGGCACGGTCGTCGAGGGCACCTCGGCGGTGGACACCTCGATGCTCACCGGCGAGTCCGTGCCGGTGGAGGTGACCGCCGGGGACGCCGTCACCGGGGCCACGGTCAACGCCGGCGGCCGGCTGGTGGTCGAGGCCACCCGGGTCGGCGCCGACACCCAACTCGCCCGCATGGCCCGGATGGTGGAGAACGCGCAGAACGGCAAGGCGGCGGCGCAGCGGCTGGCCGACCGGATCTCCGCCGTGTTCGTACCGGTCGTCATCGCCCTCGCCCTGGGCACCCTGGGGTTCTGGGTGGGCAACGGCGCCGGGCCGGCGGCGGCGTTCACCGCGGCGGTCGCGGTCCTGATCATCGCCTGCCCCTGCGCGCTGGGCCTGGCCACCCCCACCGCCC
>NZ_JBQOUX010000012.1:0-106355 GCF_052216785.1 Streptomyces sp. JW3
TGGTGGGTAGGGGGTCGGGGCCGGGGTGGGGGGTGTCCGTCCTCGGAACGGCGCGGAATCGGCCTGTTACGGGGGTGAACCGGGTCGACGCGCCAACCGCTGCGGGCGGACACCCCCCACCCCGTCCCCTTCCCGCCGTGGGCGAGTGCGGGTACGTACCCCGCTCGGCTGCGGACGGCGGGTGGCGGACGGCGGGTGGCCGCGCCCCGCGCAGCCCGCGGATGCGCGGGGCCGCGTACCCGCACAACCGCGCACGGCGCGTGACCGCGTACCCGCGCCACCGTGTGGCCGCATCCCGCGGGCGGCGCGCAGCCGCATAGCCGCGGGCAATCGTGCCTCCCCAGAGGGGGGACCCCCAGGGGCGGCACGGGTGGGCGCGGCGGCACCCGGCCAGCGCCGGGCCGCGCCACCCCCTCCGTCAGCCGGCGGCACCCGGGCAGCGCCGGGCCGCGCAACGCCCCCCGCCCAACCCCGACGCCGGGCACCAGGCACCAGACACCAAAAGAGCCGCCGCCCTACTCCCCCAGATGCCGCTCCACCGTCGCGACCTTCGACGTCAGTCCATCCGTCACGCCGGGGCGGATGTCGGCCTTCATGACGACGGACACCCGCGGTGCCCGCGCCTCCACTGCCGCGACCGCCCGCTTGACGACGTCCATGACTTCGTCCCACTCACCCTCTACGGACGTGAACATCGCGTCGGTCCGGTTCGGCAGCCCCGATTCACGGACCACCCGCACCGCGTCGGCCACGTACTCCCCCACGTCCTCACCGACACCCAGCGGCGTCACCGAGAAGGCGATGATCATGCGTTCACCACCCCTTCCTGGCGAGCGCGGGACGCGATCACCGCGTCCTCGGCCTCCCGCTTCAGCCGCCGCTCGGCGAAGAAGCCGCCGGTGGGCAGCACCGAGAGGACGAAGTAGAGGATGCCGGTGCCGGCCGACCACTTCGCCCGGTTCCACGCGTCCGCCCAGAAGATCACGTACAGGACGAACAGCACACCGTGCACCATGCCCATCACCGGCACGGCGTTGAAGTCGGTGGTGCGCTTGAGCACCGAGCAGACGAGCAGGAGCAGGAAGGAGATCGCCTCGGGTGCGGACACCAGGCGGAGGCGGCGGAGGGCGGCGGCGGTCTTGAGGTCCACGGGTGGTCACCTTCGGAGGCTTCGGAGGAGAAAGACGTCGACGATCATCTTGTGAACGTGCGCACAAGCGCTTGGCCATTGTGGCAAATCCTCGGCGGGCCCGGCCGGGCGGGTGCGGACTCGGTTACCTTCGCAGCGTGGCGATGTTCCGACTTCAGAGCAGCAAGGTGCTCGCCGTCGACATGACCGGAGACGCCGTCAAGGCGAAGAACGGCTCGATGGTCGCGTACGACGGGCAGATGAGCTTCAAGAAGCTGAGCGGCGGGGGTGAGGGGCTGCGGGGAATGGTGACGCGGCGGATCACCGGGGAGCAGATGACGGTGATGGAGGTGAGGGGGCAGGGGACCTGCTGGTTCGCGGACCGGGCGTCCGAGATCAATCTGGTGGAGTTGCGGGGGGACAAGCTGTACGTGGAGTCCAGTAATTTCCTCGCCGCCGACGCCGGGCTGCGGACCGGGACCGAGTTCACCGGGCTGCGCGGCGCCTCGCAGGGCAACGGGCTGTTCACGACCAGCGTCGAGGGGCACGGCCAGGCGGCGATCATGTCGGACGGGCCGGCCGTGGTGCTGCGGGTCAGCGCGCAGTACCCGCTGACCGTCGATCCGGGGGCGTACGTCGCTCATCAGGGGAATCTGCGGCAGTCCTTCCAGTCGGGTGTGACGTTCCGCACAGTGCTGGGCGAGGGCGGCGGGGAGGCCTTCCAGATCCGGTTCGAGGGGGACGGGCTGGTGTACGTGCAGCCGAGTGAGCGGAACACGATCGCGGGGGATGTGTGACGTGGCGTTCCGGGAGATCAATTCCAAGATGGTCGAGGCCACGGTCGCGCCTGGGCAGCGGTTGTTCAGCCAGCGGGGGGCGATGCTGGCCTATCGGGGGGATGTGTCGTTCACTCCGAATCTGCGGGGCGGGCAGGGCGGGGTCATGTCGATGATCGGGCGGCGGGTGGCGGGCGAGGACACGCCGCTGATGACCGTCGAGGGCAGCGGGACCGTGCTGTTCGGGCACGGCGGGCATCATGTGCAGGTGATCCAGTTGTCGGGGGACACCTTGTACGTGGAGGCGGATCGGCTGCTCGCCTTCGAGGGCTCGCTGGAGCAGGGGACCGTCTTTCTGGGGGCGCAGGGCGGGGTCATGGGGATGGTGCGGGGGCAGGTCAGCGGGCAGGGGCTGTTCACCACCTCGCTGAAGGGGCACGGCGGCGTGGCCGTCATGGCGCACGGGGGTGTGATCGAGGTGCCGATCGTGCCGGGGCGTCCGGTGCACGTCGATCCGCAGGCGTATGTCGCTCATCACGGTGATGTGCGCAACAAGCTGTCGACGGCGCTGGGGTGGCGGGACATGGTGGGGCGTGGGTCCGGGGAGGCGTTCCAGCTGGAGCTGAGCGGGAGTGGCGCGGTGTTCGTGCAGGCGTCGGAGGAAAAGCTGTGAGCGTGGTTCAGCATGACGCGGTGACACTGCCGGTCGACGACAACGTCAACCCGTACACCTTCTGTGTGGAGCTGAAGGGGAGCCAGTGGTTCCTGCAGAAGGGGAAGATGATCGCCTACTACGGGGCGATCGAGTTCAACGGGATCGGGCACGGGCGGCTGGATCGGCTGGTGCGGTCTTCGTTCCATTCGCCTTTGCATGCCAGTGACTGGGTGGTGGCGGAGGGGTCGGGGAAGATGCTCCTCGCCGACCGGGCCTTCGATGTCAATTCGTTTGACCTGGAGGAGGGGAACCTGACCATTCGCTCGGGCAACCTGCTCGCTTTTCAGCCAAGTCTCGCGCTCAAGCAGTCGATCGTGCCGGGCTTCCTGACGCTGATCGGGACCGGGAAGTTCGTGGCCGCCTCGAACGGGCCGGTGGTGTTCATGGAACCGCCGCTGCGGGTGGACCCGCAGGCGCTGGTGGGGTGGGCCGACTGTCCCTCGCCGTGCCATCACTACGACCACGGGTACCTGACCGGGCTGATGGGCGGTCTACGTGCGATGACGGGCCTGGGCGGCGCCTCCGGGGAGGAGCACCAGTTCGAGTTCGTGGGGGCCGGGACGGTGCTGCTTCAGTCGAGTGAGGCGCTGATGGCGGAGCAGCCGGTCGGCGGCACTCCGCAGCAGCCGGGGGTGCCGGGCGGCGGCGGGCACGGGGCGCAGAGCGCCGGGTCCGGGGCACCGCGCCTTCCCGGACAGCTCGGTGACCTCCAGCGCCGCTTCGGGCTGTGAGCGGTACCCTGCGGAGGGTGACGTCGAACGCGTGCGCACCGAGACCGGGTCACTGTTACTAGTTCGCATTTCAACATCTTAGGTAGACTTCATCCATGGAGACCGAGACGGCCACCCGCTGGCTGAACGATGCGGAGCAGTCCGCCTGGCGCACCCACCTGGAGGTCAACAAGCTGCTGACCTACCAGCTCGAGAAGGACCTTCAGCCGTTCGGCCTGACCATGAACGACTACGAGATCCTGGTGAACCTCTCCGAGTCGCAGGACGTGCGGATGCGGATGAGCGACCTCGCCACCGCCACCCTCCAGTCCAAGAGCCGCCTCTCGCACCAGATCACCCGCATGGAGAACGCCGACCTGGTGCGGCGGGAGAACTGCGAGTCCGACCGCCGGGGGCTGTACGCGGTGCTCACCGAGCACGGCATGGAGACGATGCGCAAGGTCGCGCCGCACCATGTGGCGTCCGTGCGCAAGCACTTCATCGACCTGCTCTCCCCCGAGGCGCTGACCGAGCTGGACAAGGCGCTGCGGCCCATCGCGGACCATCTGCGGGGGCAGCGCGGCCGTCCCTGACGGCCGGTCTAGACGGCGGGCAGCCGGAGTTCGAACAGGGCGCCGCCCTGCGGGGCCTCACGGACCGTGAGGGTGCCGTCGTGCCGGGCGGCGACGTCCCGGGCGATGGCGAGGCCGAGTCCGGCGCCGCCGTCGTCGCGGCTGCGGGCCGCGTCCAGGCGTACGAAGCGTTCGAAGATCCGGTCCCGGTCGGCGGCGGGAACGCCCTCGCCGTCGTCGGCGACGGCGAGCACGGCCGTGCCGGCTTCCCGTCGGACGCGGACCTCGACCGCCGAACGCGCGTGCCGCTGGGCGTTGTCCAGCAGGTTCGCGAGTACCCGGCCGAGCTGGCCGCGCGACCCCGTGACGGTCACGCCCGCCTCGGCACGCACTTTCACCCCGGCCCGCCCCGCCGCCTCCTCCCGGGCGAGCGCGGCCAGGTCCACCCGGGCGTCGGCCGGCCGCTCCCCCGCGTCCAGCCGGGCGAGCAGCAGCAGGTCGGCGGCGAGCCGCTGGAGCCGTACGGTGTCCGCGACCGCGCCGTCCACGTCCAGCAACTCGGGGTGTGCGGCGCCCACTTCGAGCTGGGTGCGCAGGGACGCGATGGGGCTGCGCAGTTCGTGGGAGGCGTCCGCGACGAAACGGCGCTGGCGTTCCACCGAGGTCTGGAGCGCGGACAGGGTCTCGTTGGTGGTCAGGGCGAGGCGGGCGACCTCGTCGTGGGTGGCGGGCACCGGGACCCGGCGGGCCAGGTCGGCGGAGGCGGTGATCGCGGCCATCTCGCGCCGGATGCCCTCCACCGGGCGCAGGGCGCGCCGGGTGACCAGCCAGGTCACGGCGGCGACCACGGCCGCGAGGCACGGGAAGCCGATCAGCATGACGGTCAGCGCGGTGCGTACGGCGCCGTGCTCGGCGGACAGCGGGGAGCCCGCGTGCACGGTGAGAGTGCCGCGGTCGTCCGTCTCCACGGTGACGGCGGCGAAGCGGTAGTCCTCCGTCTCGCCGTCGATCGTCGCGGAGCCGTCGGTGACGGTGGTCCGCCCGCCGATCTCGCCGGGTTCCAGCCCTTCTTCGTCGTCCTCGTCCTCCCGGCCGTCCCGGCCGGCCGCCGGGCTCGGGCGTACGTCGTCCACCCCGGTGCCGCTGATCCGCTCCAGGTCCTCGCTGGCGGCGACCAGGACGCCGTCCGCGTCGGTCACCTGCACCGGCCGGTCGTCCACGTCCAGGGACAGGTCGTCGTAGCGGGTGCCGGCGGCGAGCTGGGCGGCGACCTCGCGGGCGGAGCGTTCGGCCGAGGTGCCGGCCTCGCCGAGCAGGTTCGAGCGCAGCGACAGCAGTACGGCGGTCCCGGCGGCGACCAGTGCCACGGCGACCACCAGGGTGGCGGCGAGCGTCGCGCGGGCCCGGACCGAGCCGAACAGGCGGCTCACCGGCTCGCCTCCAGCCGGTACCCGGCGCCGCGCACGGTCGCGATCAGCCCGGCGCGCAGCTTGCGCCGCAGGGCGCTGACGTACACCTCGACGATGTTGGGGTCGCCGGCGTAGGCGAAGTCCCAGACGTGCTCCAGGATCTCGGCCTTGGAGACCACCTCGCCGGCCCGCCGGACGAGCTGCTCCAGTACCGCGAACTCCCGTGCGGTGAGGGTTACTTCGTCGTCGGCGAGGAAGACCCGGCGGGCGGCCGTGTCGACCCTCAGGTCCCCGTGCGTGTGCACGGGCGAGGCCCCGGCGCTCGGCCGGCGGCGCAGCAGCGCCTTGATCCGGGCGACCAGGACGACGTAGGAGAACGGTTTGGTGAGGTAGTCGTCGGCGCCGGTGTCCAGGCCCTCCGCCTCGTCGTACTCGCCGTCCTTGGCGGTCAGCATCAGGATCGGCACCTCGTGGCCGGCGGCGCGCAGGGCGGCGCAGACCCGGTAGCCGTTCAGGCCCGGCAGCATGATGTCGAGGATCAGCAGGTCGTACGGGGTCTCGGTGGCCCGGTGCAGGCCCTGACGGCCGTCGTGCACCACGTCCACCGCGTAGCCCTCGGCGGTCAGGCCCCTGGCCAGCGACAGGGCCAGTCGTTTCTCGTCCTCGACGATCAGCAGGCGCATGCGTCCCAGGGTGACGCACCCGACCTGAAGATCTCTTCAGGCGGCTTCAGCTCCCCCTCAGCGTCGGTCCCCGACAGTGAAGCCACATCAGGTCGAACGAACCGACTCGGGAGGACAGCTCATGAAGCGCAACATCGTCATCGCCGCCGTCACGGCCGCCGCGCTGATCGGCGGCGGCACGGTCACGGCGGTCGCGGCCGGCGGGGACAGCGGTCACGCCGGGACCGCAGACCGGAGTGCGAACGCCCGGTCGGCCGGCGCCGAGGTGACGGCGGCCCAGGCGATCACCACCGCGCTGAAGGACACCTCCGGCACGGCCGTCTCGGCCGAACTGGACGACGACGAGGGCGACACCCCGGTCTGGGACATCGACGTCCTGGGCGGCGACGGCACCTGGCACAGCGTGCGGATCGACCCCGCCGACGGCACGGTCCTCGGCTCGGACACCGACGACGACGAGGACGACACGGCCGAGGTCCGGGCGGCGCTGAAGGGCACCTCCGTCACCGCCGCCGAGGCGGCCGAGGCGGCGGCCGGCCAGGGCACGGTGACCTCCGTCGACCTGGACGACGACGGCCGGGACCAGGGCTGGGAGGTCGAGACGCGCGGCTCCGGCTCCGGCGAGCGGGACTGGGTGGTCTCCGCCGGCTCGGGCAAGGTGACGGCCGACCGCGACGAGGAGTCCGACGACGACTGACGGACGTCGGCCTCCAGGCGGCCCCCTCGTCACCCCTCCGTGACCCCCGCCACCAGCTCGTCCGCCGCCCGGTAGGGATCCAGTTCCCCCGCCACGATCCGTTCCGCCAGCGCGCCCAGGCGGCGGTCGCCGTGCAGGTCGCCGATGCGGTGGCGGAGGGCGGTGACCGCGAGGGTCTCCACCTCGCGGGCGGCGCGGGAGTGGCGGCGTTCGGTGAGGATGTCGTGCTCCTCCATCCAGGCCCGGTGTTTTTCGAGGGCCTCGACGACCTCTTCGGTGCCCTCGCCGCGGGACGCGACCGTCTTGACGATGGGCGGGCGCCAGTCGCCGGGGGCGCGGGACTCGCCGAGGCCGAGCATGTGGTTCAGCTCGCGCGCGGTGGCATCCGCGCCGTCGCGGTCGGCCTTGTTGACCACGTAGACGTCGCCGATCTCCAGGATGCCGGCCTTGGCGGCCTGGATGCCGTCGCCCATGCCGGGGGCGAGCAGCACGACGGAGGTGTCGGCCTGGGCGGCGATCTCCACCTCCGACTGGCCGACGCCGACCGTCTCCACCAGGATCACCTCGCAGCCGGCCGCGTCCAGGACGCGGATCGCCTGCGGGGCGGCCCAGGCGAGGCCGCCCAGGTGCCCCCGGGTGGCCATCGAGCGGATGTACACGCCGGGGTCGGACGCGTGGTCGGACATCCGGACCCGGTCGCCGAGCAGGGCGCCGCCGGAGAACGGGGAGGACGGGTCGACGGCCAGGACGCCGACCCGTTTGCCCTGCTTGCGGTAGGCCGTGACCAGGGCGGAGGTCGAGGTCGACTTGCCGACGCCCGGTGAGCCGGTCAGGCCGACGACGTAGGCCCCGCCGGTGAGGGGGGCCAGGGCCGCCATCACCTCCCGCAGTTGCGGGGACGCCCCCTCGACCAGGGAGATCAGCCGGGCCACGGCGCGTGGGTGGCCTTCCCTGGCCCGGGCCACCAGCGCGGGGACGTCCTGCATGCGTACAGCTCCCTTCGGAACGGTCAGGCCCTGGGTACCCGGACGATCAGCGCGTCACCCTGGCCGCCGCCGCCGCACAGTGCCGCCGCGCCGGTGCCGCCGCCGCGCCGCTTCAGTTCCAGGGCCAGGTGCAGCACCAGCCGGGCGCCGGACATGCCGATGGGGTGGCCGAGGGCGATCGCGCCGCCGTTCACGTTCACCTTTTCGGTGGAGACGCCGAGGTCCTTCATTGACTGCGCGGCGACCGCCGCGAACGCCTCGTTGATCTCGATCAGGTCGAGGTCGGCGACGTCGAGGCCCTCCTTGGCGAGGGCGTGCCGGATCGCGTTCGACGGCTGCGACTGCAAAGAGTTGTCCGGGCCCGCGACGTTGCCGTGGGCGCCGATCTCGGCCAGCCAGTCCAGGCCCAGCTCCTCGGCCTTGGCCTTGCTCATCACGACGACGGCCGCCGCGCCGTCGGAGATCTGCGAGGCGGAGCCCGCCGTGATCGTGCCGTCCTTCGCGAACGCGGGGCGCAGCCGGCCGAGCGACTCGGCGGTGGTGTCGGGGCGGATGCCCTCGTCGGTGGCGCACAGCACCAGGTCGCCCTTGCGCTGGGGAATCTCCACCGGCGTGATCTCGGCCTCGAAGATCCCGTTCTTCTGGGCCGCCGCCGCCCGCTGGTGGGAGAGCGCGGCGATCTCGTCCTGCTCGGCGCGGGTCAGGCCGAGGCGGGTGTTGTGCTTCTCGGTGGACTCGCCCATCGCGATGTGCTCGAAGGCGTCGGTCAGACCGTCGTACGCCATCGCGTCGATCATCTCGATCGCGCCGTACTTGAAGCCCTCGCGGGACTTCGGCAGCAGGTGCGGGGCGTTGGTCATGGACTCCTGGCCGCCGGCCACCACGATGTCGAACTCGCCGGCCCGGATCAGCTGGTCGGCCAGCGCGATCGCGTCGAGGCCGGAGAGGCAGACCTTGTTGACGGTCAGCGCCGGCACGTTCATCGGGATGCCGGCCTTGACCGCGGCCTGCCGGGCCGGGATCTGGCCGGCGCCGGCCTGGAGCACCTGGCCCATGATCACGTACTGGACCTGGTCGCCGCCGATCCCGGCCCGGTCGAGCGCGGCCTTGATGGCGAAGCCGCCGAGGTCGGCGCCGGAGAAGGACTTCAGCGAGCCGAGCAGACGCCCCATCGGGGTCCGCGCACCCGCCACGATCACCGAGCTGTTCGAGGTGGAAGACATGAGCTGCGATCTCCTTTTCCGGCCCGCACTGGCCGAGGAGTGAACGAGGGTTTACTCGAAGGTACCGACCGGTATGGCAGCCGTCACCGTGCCGTCGGTGTGATCGCGCGCACGTTGCGTAACCGTCCGATCGGCGCTGCACTGAACCCATGCTGACGCGAATCGACCACATCGGGATCGCCTGTCATGACCTCGACGCGACTGTCGAGTTCTACCGGACCACCTACGGCTTCGAGGTGACCCACACCGAGGTGAACGAGGAGCAGGGCGTGCGCGAGGCCATGCTCAAGATCAACGATACGTCGGACGGCGGATCCTCGTACCTCCAGCTGCTCGAACCGACCCGGGCGGATTCCGCGGTCGGCAAGTGGCTGACCAAGAACGGGGAGGGCGTGCATCACATCGCCTTCGGGACCGCGGACGTCGACGCGGACGCGGCCGGCATCCGCGAGAAGGGCGTCCGGGTGCTGTACGACGAGCCGCGACGCGGTTCGATGGGGTCCCGGATCACCTTCCTGCACCCAAAGGACTGCCACGGCGTACTCACAGAACTGGTCACATCGGCGGCTGTTGAGTCACCTGAGCACTGACCCCCGTACATAGAGGCCGGTAGGGTTGGGTGCGGTCGCCGCTCGATCCAGGGTGACCCGGCCCCGTCGGCAGCGGTGGGGCCACAGCCGGGGTCCGGGTTTCGGGGGACGAGCGCCGGGGCAGCAGCACATGCCCCGCCGTTGATCTGACACCATTCCCCGGGGGCCCCGTTCGGCGGACGGTCGGGGTTCGTTCGTCAGAGTGTTGCGACCAGGGGACGGATGGGACCGCGCAGTGCGGGGCTACGAGAGCCAGGAGCGAGAGCCGGCGGCTGACGTCGACCACCTCTCTCGGTTCGAGGCCGAGATGAAGCGGCTGAAGACCGAGCGGGAAAAGGCGATCCAGCACGCCGAGGACCTCGGCTACCAGGTCGAGGTGCTGCGCGCCAAGCTGCACGAGGCGCGGCGCACCATCATGTCCCGGCCCGCCTTCGACGGCGGCGATCTCGGGTACCAGGCCGAGCAGTTGCTGCGGCAGGCGCAGGTGCAGGCCGACCAGATCCGGGCGGACGCCGAGCGGGAGCTGAGCCAGGCCCGGTCGCAGACCCAGCGGATCCTGCAGGAGCACGCCGAGCAGGCGGCCCGGCTCCAGGCGGAGCTGCACCAGGAGGCGGTGACCCGGCGCCAGCAGCTCGACCAGGAGCTGGCCGAGCGCCGGCAGACCGTCGAGTCGCACGTCAACGAGAACGTGGCGTGGGCCGAGCAGCTGCGGGCCCGCACCGAGTCGCAGGCCCGCCGGCTGCTCGACGAGTCCCGCGCGGAGGCCGAGCAGGCGCTGTCGGCGGCCCGCGCGGAGGCCGAACGGCTGACCGCCGAGGCCCGGCAGCGGCTGCGCGGCGAGGCGGAGTCCGCCCGCGCGGAGGCCGAGCAGTTGCTGCGCCGCGCCCGCGCGGACGCCGAGCGGCTGCTGAACGCCGCGTCGAACCAGGCCCAGGAGGCCACCGACCACGCCGAGCGGCTGCGCAGCTCCACCGCCAGCGAGTCGCAGGACGCCCGGCGCCGGGCCCAGGAGCTGAGCCGGGCCGCCGAGCAGCGGATGACCGAGGCCGAGGAGGCGCTGCGCAAGGCGCAGAGCGAGGCCCAGAAGCTGGTCACCGAGGCCGAGGAGGCCGCCGCCAAGGCGCTGGCCGGCGCCGAGGCGGCCAACGAGACCCGGACCCGGACCGCCAAGGAGCAGGTCGCCCGGCTGGTCGGCGAGGCCACCAAGGAGGCCGAGTCCACCAAGGAGGAGGCCGAGCAGCTCGTCGCGGACGCCCGCGCCGAGGCCGAGAAGATCGTCGCCGAGGCCGCCGAGAAGGCCCGCACGATCACCGCGGAGGAGACCGCCGGGCAGCTCGCGAAGGCGGCGAAGACCGCCGAGGACGTACTCAACAAGGCGTCCGAGGAGGCCAAGCGGACCACCAGGGCGGCCACCGAGGAGGCCGAGCGGATCCGCACCGAGGCGGAGGCCGAGGCGGACCGGCTGCGCGCCGAGGCGCACGACATCGCCGAGGAGCTCAAGGGCGCGGCCAAGGACGACACCAAGGAGTACCGGGCCAAGACGGTCGAGCTCCAGGAGGAGGCGCGGCGGCTGCGCGGCGAGGCCGAGCAGTTGCGCGCCGACGCGGTCGCCGAGGGCGAGAAGATCCGCGCCAAGGCCCGCAAGGAGGCCGTCCAGCAGATCGAGGAGGCGGCCAGGTCCGCCGAGGAACTGCTCGCCAAGGCCAAGGCGGACGCCGAGGAGCTGCGGCAGACCGCGACCACGGACAGCGAGAAGGTCCGCACCGAGGCGATCGAGCGGGCCACTACGCTGCGCCGGCAGGCCGAGGAGACCCTGGAGCGCACCCGCGCGGAGGCCGAGCGGCAGCGCGAGGAGGCCGTCGAGGCGGCCGATGCGGTGCGCACGGACGCCGAGCGGGCCGCCACCGAGCTGCGCGAGGAGACCGAGCGGGGCATCGAGGCCCGCAAGGCGGACGCCGCCGAGGAGCTGACCCGGCTCCAGACGGAGGCCGAGGAGCGGCTCGCCGCCGCCGAGCAGGCGCTGACCGAGGCCCGCGAGGAGGCCGGGCGGATCCGCCGGGAGGCCGCCGAGGAGGCCGAGCGGCAGCGCGCCGAGGCCGCCGAGCGGATCCGCACCCTCCAGCAACAGGCCGAGGAGGAGGCGGAGCGGCTGCGCACCGAGGCCGCCGCCGACGCCTCCGCGTCCCGCGCGGAGGGCGAGTCCGTCGCCGTACGGCTGCGCACCGAGGCGGCGAGCGAGGCCGAGCGGCTGAAGTCGGAGGCGCAGGAGAGCGCCGACCGGGTGCGGGCGGAGGCGCAGAGCGCCGCCGAGCGGCTCGCCGCCGAGGCGTCCGAGACGCTGGCCGCCGCCCAGGAGGAGGCCGCCCGGCGCCGCCGCGAGGCGGAGGAACTGCTCGGCTCGGCCCGCGAGGAGGCCGGGCAGGAGCGCGAGCGGGCCCGCGAGCAGAGCGAGGAACTGCTCGCCTCGGCGCGCAACCGGGTCGAGGAGGCGCAGGCCGAGGCGGTCCGGCTGGTCGAGGAGGCGGACCGGCGGGCCACCGAGATGGTGTCGGCGGCCGAACAGCACGCCGCCCAGGTGCGGGAGTCCGTCGCCGGGCTGCACGAGCAGGCCCAGGAGGAGATCGCCGGGCTGCGCAGCGCCGCCGAGCACGCGGCGGACCGCAGCCGGCGCGAGGCCGAGCAGGAGGCGGACCGGGTCCGCGCCGACGCCTACGCCGAGCGGGAGCGGGCCGGCGAGGACGCCACCCGGCTGCGGCGCGAGGCGCAGGACGAGACCGAGGCGGCCAAGACACTCGCCGAGCGGACCGTGTCCGAGGCGATCACCGAGGCCGACCGGATCCGCGCGGACGTCGCCGAGCACGCCCAGCGGGTGCGCACCGAGGCGTCCGACGCGATCGCCGAGGCCGAGCAGAGTGCGTCCCGCACCCGGGCGGAGGCCCGCGAGGACGCCAACCGGATCCGCTCCGACGCGGCCACCCAGGCCGACACCCTCATCACCGAGGCCCGCTCCGAGGCCGAGCGGCTGACCACCGAGACGGTCGCGGAGACCGACCGGCTGCGCGCCGAGACGGCCGCCGAGACCGACCGGCTGCGGGCCGCCGCGTCGGCCGCGCTCACCGAGGCCGAGGAGGCCGCCACCCGGGCCCGGACCGAGGCCCGGGAGGACGCCAACCGGCTGCGGTCGGACGCGGCCGAGCAGGCCGACCGGCTGATCACCGAGGCCCGGTCCGAGGCGGAGAAGCTGACCACGGACACCCTCAACGACACCGACCGGCTGCGCACCGAGACGGTGGCGGAGGCCGAGCGGGTGCGCACCGAGGCGCTGGCCGAGGCCGACCGGGTGCTCGCGGACGCCGCCGGGGAGGCGGAGCGGCTGCGGGCCGAGGCCGCCGAGACGGTGGGCTCCGCGCAGCAGCACGCCGAGCGCGTCCGCACCGAGGCGCAGCGGGTCAAGGCCGCCGCGGCGGCGGAGGCCGAGCGGATGACGACGGCCGCCCGCGAGGAGTCCGAACGCGCCCTGGACGAGGCCCGCAAGGAGGCCAACAAGCGGCGCTCGGAGGCGGCCGAGCAGGTCGACAAGCTCATCACGGAGACCACCGCCGAGGCCGACAAGCTGCTCACCGAGGCCCGGCAGCAGGCCCAGCAGACCACCGCGGACGCGGAGGGTCAGGCCGACACGATGGTCGGCGTAGCCCGCTCGGAGGCCGACCGGATCGTCGCCGAGGCGACGGTCGAGGGCAACTCCCGGGTGGAGCAGGCCCGTACGGACGCCGACGAGCTGCTGGTCGGCGCCCGCCGGGACGCCACCGCGATCCGGGAGCGCGCGGAGGAGCTGCGCGACCGGCTGACCGGCGAGATCGAGGAACTGCACGAGCGGGCCCGGCGGGAGGCCGCCGAGACCATGAAGTCGGCCGGCGACCGCTGCGACGCGCTGATCAGGGCCGCCGAGGAGCAGCTCGCCAAGGCGGAGGCCAAGGCCAAGGAGCTGGTTTCGGAAGCCAACTCCGAGGCGGGCAAGGTCCGGATCGCCGCGGTCAAGAAGGCCGAGGGGCTGCTGAAGGAGGCCGAGCAGAAGAAGGCCCGGCTGGTCAAGGAGGCCGAGGAGCTGAAGGCCGAGGCGGTCCGCGAGGCACGGCGTACGGTGGACGAGGGCAAGCGCGAACTGGAGCTGCTGGTCCGGCGCCGCGAGGACATCAACGCGGAGATCTCCCGGGTGCAGGACGTGCTGGAGGCGCTGGAGTCCTTCGAGGCGCCGGCCGCGGGCAAGGACAACGGGGTGAAGGCCTCGGCGACGGTCGGAGCTCCCCGTTCGGGTGGCAAGTCGTCAGACGGGTAGCGTGCGGAGCGGATTCGGTGTTCCCTGGGACCTTTGGCTGAGACTCATGGCTGGACCTTTGACCAAGACTTTGGCAAGCCACCGGCATGTCCGCCACTCAAAAGAGGTGTCCTTTTACAGATCAAACACGTATCCGCTCGATGACACACCGCATTGGCCCCTAGGATTCCACCTATCACCTCACCGGTCTCATTCGACAGGAACCCCATGAGCGACACTTCCCCCTACGGCTTCGAGCTTGTGCGGCGTGGGTACGACCGCGCTCAGGTGGACGAACGTATCTCCAAGCTCGTCTCCGACCGTGACAGCGCCCTGTCCCGCATCACCGCTCTGGAAAAGCGCATCGAGGAACTCCACCTCGAGACCCAGAACGCCCAGGCCCAGGTCACCGACGCGGAGCCGTCGTACGCCGGGCTCGGCGCGCGGGTCGAGAAGATCCTGCGGCTCGCCGAGGAAGAGGCGAAGGACCTGCGCGAGGAGGCCCGGCGCGCGGCGGAGCAGCACCGCGAGCTGGCCGAATCGGCGGCCCAGCAGGTGCGCAACGACGCCGAGTCGTACGCGACCGACCGCAAGGCCAAGGCGGAGGACGAGGGCGTCCGGATCGTCGAGAAGGCCAAGAGTGACGCCTCCCAGCTGCGCACCGAGGCGCAGAAGGACGCGCAGTCCAAGCGGGAGGAGGCGGACGCCCTCTTCGAGGAGACCCGCGCCAAGGCCGCGCAGGCCGCCGCCGACTTCGAGACCAACCTCGCCAAGCGCCGCGAGCAGTCCGAGCGGGACCTGGCCTCCCGTCAGGCCAAGGCCGAGAAGCGGCTCGCGGAGATCGAGCACCGCGCGGAGCAGCTCCGCCTGGAGGCGGAGAAGCTGCGCACGGACGCCGAGCGCCGCGCCCGGCAGACGGTGGAGACCGCGCAGCGCCAGGCCGAGGACATCGTGGCCGACGCCAACGCCAAGGCCGACCGCATCCGTTCGGAGTCCGAGCGCGAGCTGGCCGCCCTCACCAACCGCCGCGACTCCATCAACGCGCAGCTCACCAACGTGCGCGAGATGCTGGCGACCCTCACGGGCGCCGCGGTGGCCGCCGCCGGTTCGCCGGCCGAGGACGAGCCGATCTCCCGCGGGGTGCCCGCCCAGCAGTCCCGCTGACGTCACACCGGCGTCCCGGACCGGGTCGGATCATTGACGTAGCCCTCTGCCACTGGGGTGGCAGAGGGCTACGTCGCGTTCTAGCGTGGGCGGCATGATCGAGCTCGAGGGGCTGACCAAGCGGTACGGCGAGAAGGTGGCGGTCGACCACCTGTCCTTCACCGTCAGACCGGGGATCATCACGGGCTTCCTCGGGCCCAACGGCGCGGGCAAGTCGACGACCATGCGGATGGTGCTGGGCCTGGACCGGCCGACCGCCGGGGACGTGCGGATCGACGGCAAGCACTACGACCAGCTCCGCGATCCGCTGACGTACATCGGCGCGCTGCTGGACGCCAAGGCGATGCACGGCGGCCGCAGCGCCTACCACCACCTGCTGTGCCTGGCGCAGGCGAACGGCATTCCGGCCCGGCGGGTGCGCGAGGTGCTGGACACGGTCGGTCTCACCGCGGTCGCGAAGAAGAAGGCCAAGGGGTTCTCGCTCGGCATGGGGCAGCGGCTCGGCATCGCGGGCGCGCTGCTCGGCGATCCCCGGATCCTGATGTTCGACGAGCCGGTCAACGGCCTGGACCCCGAGGGCATCCACTGGATCCGGAACCTGATGAAGACGCTGGCGGCACAGGGCCGGACCGTGTTCGTGTCCAGTCACCTGATGAGCGAGATGGCGCTGACCGCCGACCACCTGGTCGTCATCGGGCAGGGCCGGCTGCTGGCCGACACCTCGATGGCCCAGTTCATCGCGGAGAACTCGCGCTCCTACGTCCGGATCCGCAGCCCGCAGCGGGAGCGGCTGCTGGACGTGCTGTCCGGCGCCGGGATCGCGGTGGCGGGCGACGGTGAGGTGCTGGAGGTGGACGGCGACCAGGCCGAGACGATCGGTGAGCTGGCCGCGCGGCACCAGGTCACGCTGCACGAGCTGAGTCCCCAGCGGGCCTCCCTGGAGGAGGCGTTCATGCAGCTGACGGCGGAGTCGGTGGAGTACCACGCGCACGACGGGCAGCCGCCCGCGCAGCGGCAGCCGCAGCGGCAGCCCTGGGGCAGCGACTGGAGGAAGGGATGAGCATGGCCGCGACACAGGTGGTCCGGTCCGAGTGGACCAAGATCCGGTCGGTCGCCTCCACGGTGTGGACGCTGGGACTGGCCGTGGTCGTCACCATCGCGCTGGGCATGCTGATCTCGGCACTGTCCAGGAGCGAGTACGACAACATGAGCGAGCGCAGCCGGCTCACCTTCGATCCGACGTTCATCAGCTTCGCCGGCATGAGCCTCGGTCAGCTCGCGATGATCGTGTTCGGGGTGCTGGTGGTGGCGGGCGAGTACAGCAGCGGCATGATCCGCACCTCGCTGGCCGCCGTACCGCAGCGCGGCACCTTCCTGTTCAGCAAGATCGCGGTGGCCACCCTGCTGGCCCTGGTGATCTCGATGGCCACCAGCTTCGCCGCGTTCTTCCTCGGGCAGGCGATGCTCGGCGACCTGAAGGCGTCCATCGGCGACGACGGGGTGCTGCGCGCGGTGATCGGCGGCGGCCTCTACATGACGCTGATCGCGGTGTTCTCGATGGGGGTGGCCGCGATGCTGCGCTCGCCGATGCTGTCGCTGGGCATCCTGATGCCGTTCTTCTTCCTCATCTCCAACATCCTGGGCAGCGTCGACGTGACCAAGAAGGTCGGGCAGTTCCTGCCGGACCAGGCCGGCAGCAAGATCATGGAGGTGGTCCCGCCGCTCGACGACGACACCCCCTACGGGCCGTGGGGCGGCCTGGGCATCATGGTGCTCTGGGTGATCGCGGCCCTCGTCGGCGGGTACGTGGTGCTGAAGCGGCGGGACGCGTAGGAGCGGTGCGGGGGTCCACGATCCGGCCGGGTGGGAACGGAACCGTCAGCGCCTGGATAAGCTCCTAACCCTTACGGGGGCGTGCGCCCCGCTGTCCTGATCCTTTCGATGGGTGCGGAGCATGATCGAGGCTGTCGGCCTGACCAAGCGCTACGGCGACAAGACCGCTGTGTACGACCTGTCCTTCCAGGTGCGTCCCGGGACGGTCACCGGTTTTCTCGGGCCGAACGGCTCGGGCAAGTCCACGACGATGCGGATGATCCTCGGTCTGGACAACCCCACCGCGGGACATGTGACGATCGGTGGTTTCCCCTACCGCAAGCTGCCCAACGCCCCCCGTCAGGTCGGCGCGCTGCTCGACGCCAAGGCGGTGCACGGCGGCCGGTCCGCCCGCAGCCATCTGCTGAGCCTGGCCCAGCTCTCCGGCATCCCGGCCCGCCGGGTGGACGAGGTACTCGGCGTGGTCGGCCTCCAGGACGTCGCCAAGCGGCGCTCCAAGGGCTTCTCGCTCGGCATGGGCCAGCGGCTCGGCATCGCCGCCGCGCTGCTCGGCGACCCGCGGGTGCTGCTCTTCGACGAGCCGGTCAACGGCCTCGACCCGGAGGGCATCCTGTGGGTGCGCAACCTGATGAAGGCGCTCGCCGCCGAGGGCCGGACCGTCTTCGTCTCCTCGCACCTGATGAGCGAGATGGCGCTGACCGCCGACCACCTGATCGTCATCGGGCGCGGCCAACTGATGGCCGACATGAGCGTGACGGACTTCATCTCGGCCAACTCCGCCGACTTCGCCCGGGTCCGCACCCCCGACACCGAGCCGCAACTGCGCGAGAAGCTCTGCTCGGCGCTCACCGAGGCGGGCGGCCACGTACTGCCGGAGCAGGACGGCGCGCTGCGGGTGACCGGGCTGCCGCTGCCCCGCATCAGCGACCTCGCGCACGAGAGCGACGTACGGCTGTGGGAGCTGTCGCCGCACCAGGCGTCGCTGGAGGAGGCGTACATGCGGATGACGCAGGGCGCCGTCGACTACCGCTCGACCGCCGACGCGAAGGCCGGGCTCCAGCAGCCGCTGCCGCCCGGCGCGCAGCCCCCGATGCCGGTGCCCGGCCAGGGCCAGCCCGGCTGGTACGCGCCGCCGGCCCAGCCGGGCGGCCCGCCGTTTCCGCCGCCCGTCCAGGGCCCCGGAGGCCCGTACGGCGCTCCGGCCGGCGCCCCGGCCAACCCGTACGCCCAGCCCGCGCCCCAGGCGCCCCCGGTGCCCCAGGCACCGCAGACGCCCCAGGCACCGCAGACGCCCCCGGCCGCCCCGGGGCCGGTCCCTGGGCAGCCCGCCCCCTCCGCGCCGGCTCCCTCCCCCGCGCCCGCCCCCGCCCCGACCGAGCCCGAGGACGCCCGATGAGCACGCCCCAGCCCCCGATGCCGCAGGCCGCACCCGACCGGTGGGCGGCGCCCGGTCCGGCGTACGCCGGGTACACCTCTCCGATCCCGGTCGTGCGGGCCAACCTGACGCACGCCGTCGCCTCCGAGTGGACGAAGATCCGCTCGGTGCGCTCGACGCTGTGGACGCTCGGGGTGTTCGTGCTGCTGGTGGTCGGCATCGGGCTGCTGGCCGGCGCGGTGGTGGCCGGCAACAGCGACGACGTGTCCGCCGGGAACCCGCTGGAGCTGGGCTTCTTCGGACTGCTGCTGGGCAGCATGTGCCTGATGTCGCTCGGCGTGCTGACCACCGCGTCGGAGTACGGCACCGGTCTGATCCGCACCACCATGACCGCCTGCCCCAGCCGCGGCCGGGTGCTGGCCGCCAAGGGCCTGGTGTTCTTCCTGGTCTCGTTCGCGGTGACGCTGGTCTCCACCACGCTGGTCGGCTTCGCGCACGTGGCGATGGTGGGCGGCGCGGACGACCCGACCGGCCAGGACTGGCTCAAGGCCACCGTCGGCGTCTCGCTCTACATGGCGCTGCTCGGTCTGCTCTCGCTCGCCGTCGGCTCGATCATCCGGCACTCGGCGGGCGCCATCACCATCATGATCGGCCTGTTGCTGGCGCCGCTGGTGGTCGCGCTGTTCATGTTCTCGGAGTCGCTGGCGGACGTGCAGCAGTTCCTGCTGGAGTACTCGATCCCCAACCAGCTCAGCATCTTCTACGCCAACTCGCTGTCCGACTCCGGCCCGTCCGGCTGGGACCCGCTGTGGATCGTGCTCGGCGTCACGGCCGTGGTCTACGGCGCCGCGTTCGCGCTGCTCGAGCGGCGCGACGTCTGACAACGCGCGACGGCCTCAGAATCGCGGCGCGTTGCGGGACCGCTGCACCCGTGTGGTGCGGCGGTCCTTCGCGTTCCAGCAGGACTTGTGCCAGTGCCGGCGGTCGTCGACGCCCGCGTGGTCCGGCCAGGCCACCACGTGCGGGACGCCGTCCGGGATCAGCTGGTCGCAGCCGGGGCAGCGGTAGGACTTGCCCTGCGCGCTCGCGCCCGCCACGTGCCGCACGTACCAGTCCTCGCCCTGCCAGCTCTCGGCGGACTGCCAGCCGCCGTAGCGGCCGGGACGGTCCTCCTCGACGCTGCGGCCGGACGAACCGGCTCCCTTGGGTCGGTTGCGACGCGGGGACACAGGACACCTCACGGGGCTATACGGGGAAGTACGTACCGTAACCAGCCTACGCGGGCGCGACAGGGGGTACGCGTACGGCGCCCGGGGCGGCGGGAGATCCGCGCGGGGGTGTGCCGGGCGCCGTCGGAGCCCCGCCGGGCGGCCCATTCGGCAGACAATCCGCAAATCTCCTCGCCGGCCGTGTCCTCGGCACGTGTCACGCGGTTATGCCCTGTGGGGGAGCTCCGTGTCGGAGCCAAGGAAGCAGGAAAGAACGATGCGCGTAGGAAGTTTTGTGCTGGCGGCCCAGTTCCCGGGGCAGGGCCAGGGGGAGGCACTGCACCGGGCGGTCCGCTCGGCCGAGGTCGCCGAGGAGGCCGGGCTGGACGCGGTCTGGCTGGCCGAACACCACTTCGTGCCGTACGGCACCTGTCCGTCGGCGGTGACGCTGGCCGCCCTGCTGCTCGGCCGCACCCGCCGGCTGCGGGTCGGTACGGCGGTCAGTGTGCTGCCCACGGCCCATCCGGTGGCCCTCGGCGAGCAGGCCGCGCTGCTGCACGTGACCAGTGGCGGCCGGTTCTCGCTGGGCGTGGGCCGCGGCGGCCCCTGGGTCGACCTGGAGGTCTTCGGCGCGGGCCTCGCGGCGTACGAGGAGGGGTTCCCGGAATCCCTGGACCTGCTGCTGCGCTGGCTGCGGGAGCCGGCGGTCGGCGCCATAGGGGAACGCTTCCGGTTCCGCGAGGTGCCGGTCGTGCCACGCCCCTCGGAGGCGCTCACCGAGACGGACGGACCCGAGGTCGTCGTCGCCTGCACCTCACCGGCGAGTGTCCGGCTGGCCGCCGAGCGGGGGCTGCCGATGCTGCTCGGGATGCATGTCGGCGACGAGGAGAAGGCCGAGATGGTCGCCCTGTGGCAGCGCCGCGCGCGGGCGGCCGGCCGGTCCGCCGAGGAGATCCGGTCCGCCGCCCATGTCTCGGCCGGCGTCTGCCAGATCGCCGACCGGCGCACCGACGCCTCGGAGACGCTGGCCAAGGCGATGCCCGGCTGGCTGCGGCAGGGCCTCGGCGCCCATGTCACGGTGGACGGCCGCCCGCGCCGGATGCGCGACCCGCTCGCCTACACCGAACTGCTGTCGGGACTGCACCCGGTGGGCACCCCCCGGCTGTGCGCCGACCGGCTCACCGCGACCAGCGAGCGCACCGGCGTCACCCGCTTCGCCCTGCTGGTGGAGGGCTCCGGCGACCTCACGGCCACCGAGGAGAACGTACGGCGGCTCGGCACGGAGGTGCTCCCGCAGCTCCGCTGACCGACCGCGGAGAGCTTGCCGCTCCGGCACAACCCGCACCTCCCGCGTACGGAGCGGCAAGCCGACGGTCTCCGGCGTCAGCAGTCGCGCAGTTCGGGCGACTGGTTCAGCAACTGGCCCCGCACCGAGGTGAACCGGGCCAGCGTGGCGTCCACCGCGGGATCGGTCGGGAAGACCGCCACCCGGTGGCAGTTCTGGAAGGCCAGCCGTATCCCGAAGTGCCGTTGCAGGGCGCCGCGTATCGCGTCACTCGCGAGCACACGCAGCAGCTGGCCGCGTGCCTGCTCGTCCGGCGGAGGCGTCTGGTTGTCGGCGAACTCGCCGCCGTCCACCTTCAGCTGTGCCACCAGGGAGCTGATCATCTCCCACGCGTAGGGCAGGGAGGTCCGGACGCAGTCGACGAAGTCCGCTTCGTCGACCTCGCCTCGCTCGGCCTGTTCGAGTAGGGCCGGTGAGACGTCGAGCGACATGAGTACTCCTCTCGCACCCCCGACCAGCAGGGGTTGCCGGACAGTTAAAGGGAGTCCGCGACATCGAACACGCTGTGTACGCATCTCGCGACCTCCCGTTGAATACCGTAAGCACCCCGGCGGGGCGGCACCAGGAGAATGCCCGGATGCGCGGATTCCCGTAGGCGCACAATCGGCCAGTGCGCAAGGTAGGGCCTATGGGAGAAGTGGGACGGACCGCACACCACCTGCCCAGGGTACGAATCGCGCCGGGGCGGGCGCGTCGAGTAGCGTTGCCGACCATGCGTCTCGTCATTGCCCGCTGCTCCGTGGACTACGCCGGGCGGCTCACCGCGCACCTGCCCTCGGCGCCCCGCCTGATCCTGGTCAAGGCGGACGGCAGCGTCTCGATCCACGCCGACGACCGGGCCTACAAGCCCCTGAACTGGATGTCGCCGCCGTGCGCCCTGAAGGAGGGCACCGGAGACGAGGCGGGCGTGTGGACCGTCGTCAACAAGGCGGGTGAGAAGCTCATCATCACGATGGAGGAGATCCTGCACGACTCCTCGCACGAACTGGGCGTGGACCCCGGCCTGATCAAGGACGGCGTGGAAGCGCATCTCCAGGAACTGCTCGCCGACCGCATCGAGACCCTCGGCGCGGGCTACACCCTGATCCGCCGCGAGTACCCGACCGCCATCGGGCCGGTGGACATCCTGTGCCGGGACGCCGACGGGAAGACCGTCGCCGTGGAGATCAAGCGGCGCGGCGAGATCGACGGCGTGGAACAGCTCACCCGCTACCTCGACCTGCTCAACCGCGATCCCCATCTCGCTCCGGTGCGCGGCGTCTTCGCCGCCCAGGAGATCAAGCCGCAGGCCCGGGTGCTGGCCACCGACCGGGGCATCGGCTGCCAGGTGCTGGACTACGACGCGCTGCGCGGCATCGAGGACGACAAGCTGCGGCTGTTCTAGGCGGCGGTACGACTGAGAGCCGGGAACCGTTCGTGGTTCCCGGCCCTTTCGCTCGGGTTCCTCAGATCAGCTGCGGCGACACCGAGCCCGAACTCGCGTCGGCCCCCGGCGCGCTCGTGGTGGCGCTGGTGGTGGTCGTCGGTCCACTGGCCGAGTCGGAGGTCTCCGGGGTGGTCTCGGGGTCCGAGGTCTCCGGCGGCGGCTCGGAGGTCTCCGGCGGCTGGGACGTCTCCGGCGGCTCCGAGGTCTCCGGCGGCTCCGAGGTCTTGGGCGGCTGCGAGGTCGGCGGCTTGGAGGTCGCGGGCGGCTTCGTCGACGGGTCGTCCGTGTCCTCCGGGTCGCTCGGATCACGGGTGCCGCTCGGGTCGTCCGAAGGAGTCCCGGTGCCGGTGGGCGTCGGGTCGTCGGAGGTGCCGGGCGTGCCGTCCGGGCCCGGGTCGGTGGTGGCGGCGCCGGCCGCGCCGGGCTCCCCCGCGGCGTCGCCCTCGTCGGCGGGCCGGTCGGCGCCCAGGCCGCCGTCGTCGGCGCCCTGGCTGGCCGAGGGGTTGACGCCGACCTGGTCCGAGGGGTCGTTGCCCTCGCCGTCGGAGGTGGCGCCGAGCGTGACGACCGTACCGAGCACCGCGACCAGCAGCGCGCCTGCGCCGGCCGCGACCAGGTTGCGCCGGGCGAAGCCCTTGAGGCCGCCGCGCGCCTTGCGGGACGGCCCCGTGCGCGCACCGGCCGGACCGGCCGCACCACGGTTGACCACGGTCGGGGCGTACGGGGTCGGCTGCAGCGGCGGGAACGGCGCCGGCACCCCGGCGGCCGGCGACGCCGACTCCTCGTGCCGGGCGTCGGGCACCTCCTCCCCCGCGGTCGGCCCGAACGCGGCCGCGGCGGCGGCGATTCCCAGCGGACCGGCCGCGAGCGCGCCGAGGCCCGGGGTGTCGCCGGAGCGGTCGGCGACCAGCGCGAGGGCGCGCCGGCCGGCCACGGTGCCGCGCTTGTCGGCGGCGGCGCCGCGCAGTCCGACGGACGCCTCCAGTTCGGCGCGGGCCCGGTCGAGCTGGTCCTCGCACAGCGCGAGGACGCCCAGTTCGTGGTGGAAGTAGGCCTGTTCGGCGACGTCGCCGGCGAGCCGACTGGCCTCGCTGCCGGAGCGCAGCGCCCGCTCCCAGGCGCCCCAGTGCAGTCCGGCGGCGAACGCGGGCGCCGCCGCGCGGGCCAGCCGGACGGCCGGGCTCTCCTCGTCCTCGCCGGTCTCCGGGTCCCGGCCGGGCGGGGTCGCGGCCGGCGCCAGCACGGCCAGGGCGGCCAGTACGGCGTCGGCCTCGGCGCAGACGCGTTCCGGGGTCACCGAGGGGTGCCCGGCCCACCAGGCGTAGTGCTGGGCGGCGTCCAGCACCCGCCCGGCGGCACTCTCGCCGTACCCGGCGGCCTCCAGCTGGGTCAGCACGCCGGCGGCGAGCCGGTAGCGGGAGCCGACCGGGGAGACCAGGCCGCAGGCGGCCAGCTCGCCGAGGGCGGCGTCCGCGTGGGTGTCTCCGGCCAGCGCCGGCAGATGCGCCTGGTGCGGCACCTCGCCGCCGAGGGCGACGGCGAACTCCAGGGCGGCCCGGGCCGAGCCGCTGAGCCGCGAGGCGAGCAGCGGCGCGGGCGCGGCGGCCTCCCCGAGGGACGGCAGCGGTACGTCGTCGGCGGCGGCCGGGTCGGCGGGCGTGGCGTCCTCGGGGGCGGCGTCGGTGAACACGCCGAACTCGTCGACGGCGTCGGCGCCGGCCCGCAGCCGGTCGCGGCGCCGCAGCAGCGCGCCGGCCTGCACGAAGCGCAGCGGCAGGCCCTCGGACTCGAACCAGAGGTCGCCGGCCCAGTTGGCCTCCTCCTCGGTGAGCGGCCGGCCGGCGGCGCGCTCCAGCAGGGCGACGCCGTCGGCGCGGTCCAGGCCGGTGAGGAAGACCTCCTCGACGGCCGCGTCGGCCGAGGGGGCGGCGACCTCGGGGGTGGCGGCGACGAGGAAGGCGCACTCGGGGGTGGCGTCCAGCAGGTCGTCCAGGGCGGCGCCGCCGAACTCGGCGTCGTCCAGGACGACGACCGCGCCGATCTCCCGGACGTACCCGAGGAGTTCCTCGCGCCCCGGGCGGTGCAGGGGGGCCTGGTAGACGGCGTGGAAGAGGTCGTGCAGCAGGTCGTCGGCCGAGCGGCGGAAGCCCTTGAGGCGGACCACGCCGTCGGGGGCGAGGTCGGCGCAGTCCTCGGCGACCCGGTCAAGGAGGCTGGTGCGGCCGGAGCCGCCGGGGCCGGTGAGGCGGACCGAACGGCCGCGGGCCAGCAGCCGCACCAGGCGGTCCCGCTCGTCCTGGCGGGCCAGCAGCGGCAGCGCGGGCAGCGCCGGGCCGGGCGGCACCGGCGGCCGGCCGGTCCGTTCCACCTCGGCGCGTTCGGCGGCGGTCAGCTTGCGCGGGCGCTCGGGGCGCTCTCCCGGCGGACAGACCTCGATCTCGCTGCCGTCGACCGGGTTGACGGTGAGCAGGAAGTCGCCGGCGACCAGCTGCACCGTGCGGGCCAGCGCGGGCGCGGACTGGCCGAAGTCGGGTGTGAGGGGGTCCCTGGGCGGGCGTGGGCGCGGCGCGTCGCCGTCGCCGTCATGGCCGTACTCCGCAGGTCCCCGGTTGTTCGGGTCCATAGGTTCAAGCCCCCCAAAAGCGTCGTGTGCTTCGGTCACCGGTCGGGACCACCCTCCCGGCCTTGCCGCACACCGCGCTGTCGCTTCTGGTCCGGGCCCGCCGGTGGGTCAACGAGAGAGCGGGCAGCCAGACCCTAAACCGTAGCCCAGTATCTCCGACAGTCCGGGGTACCGCCTCGTCCGAGACGTCACAGTCTCGTGAGGATTGCGCGTGTCGTGCGGTTCGGCGGCTGCTGTCCCCTCTCGCCCGGCGCTCGGACCCCGCCGGTCCCGCCCGGGTCACACCCGGGGCAGCGTCTCCACTCCGATGCCGCCCTCGATCGCCAGGATGCGGTGCAGCCGGGTGGCCACCAGCAGGCGCTGCATCTGCGGCGGTACGCCGCGCAGCACCAGGCGCCGGCCGCAGCGGCCGGCCCGCCGGTGGGCTCCCATGATCACGCCGAGTCCGGTGGCGTCCCAGGAGTCCAGTTCGGACAGGTCGAGCACCAGGTCGCCGGCTCCGTCGTCGACGGCCGCGTGCAAGGCCGTACGGGCGTCCGCCGCGCTGCGGACGTCGAGGCGGCCCCCGACGACCAGCTCGGCGTGGTCGCCCCTGATGTGCATATGCGCTCCCCGTGCGTGCGTCTCGTGCTCCGCGGTGTGGTCTCGTACCGGTGGTCGGTGTGCTCGGTGTGCCGTGAAGGTGATGCACCTTCTGACTGTGTGCAACGCGTCGCGGTTGCCACCTGAGAGCCAACCGATACCGAATTCACTCCGGCGTGTGACGTTCACCGGAGCGAGGGCGGAGCTCAGTGCTTGTAGAAGCCCTGCCCGCTCTTGCGTCCGATGTCACCGGCGTCCACCATCCGGCGCATCAGCTCCGGCGGGGCGAACTTCTCGTCCTGTGACTCCGTGTAGATGTTGCTGGCGGCGTGCAGCAGGATGTCCACGCCGGTCAGGTCGGCGGTGGCCAGCGGCCCCATGGCGTGGCCGAAGCCCAGCTGGCAGGCCAGGTCGATGTCCTCGGCGGTGGCGACGCCGGACTCGTAGAGCTTGGCGGCCTCGACCACGAGGGCGGAGATGAGCCGGGTGGTGACGAACCCGGCGACGTCCCGGTTGACGACGACGCAGGTCTTGCCGGTCGACTCGGCGAACTCCCGGGCGGTGGCGAGGGTTTCGTCGCTCGTCTTGTGGCCCCGCACCAGCTCGCACAACCGCATCATCGGCACCGGCGAGAAGAAGTGCGTGCCGACCACCCGCTCCGGGCGGTCCGTCACGGCCGCGATCTTGGTGATCGGGATGGCGGAGGTGTTGGAGGCGAGGATCGCCCCGTCCTGCACCAGCTTGTCCAGCGCCCGGAAGATCTCGTGCTTGACCTCGAGCTTCTCGAACACGGCCTCGACGACGACGTCCGCGTCCGCGACGGCGTCCAGCTCGGTGGTCGCGGTGATCCGGGCGAGCGCGGCGTCGGCGTCGTGCGCCTCCAGCTTCCCCTTGGCGACGAACTTGTCGTACGACGCCTTGATGGACCCGGTACCGCGCCGCAGCGCCTCGTCGGTGACATCGCGCAGCACCACGTCCCAGCCCGCCTGCGCGGAGACCTGGGCGATACCGGCCCCCATGAGGCCGGCTCCGATGACGGCGAGCTTCCGTGCCACTGTGCGACTCCCCTGGATGCGGGTGCTTTTGTCTCTCCGGCGGAGATTAGCGGGAGTGAGGGGCCCTGTGACCGGTAAGTAACGCGCGTCACGTCTCACATGACGGACATCACACCGGGGTGGGTCACGCGGGGCCTCGTACGGCGTAGTTGAGCACCTTCTCGCCCAACAGGTCCGCCATCTCGTCCAGGACGAGCAGCATCTCGCGGGAGACCCCGGCGGGGGTGCCGCCCGCCAGCATGCGCTGTCCGATCCCGGCCATGACCGTGCTGTGCAGCCAGCTGATCTGACCGGCGATCAGTCCGGGCAGCGGGTCGTGCTCCCCGGCGCCGACCTCCTCCCTGAGAGTCCGTTCGAGGTCGACGACGACCTCCTGGCCGATGGCCCACATCCGGGAGCGCAGCGCGGGCGAGTCGTGCACCACCCGCATGAACGCCGCGTAGCCGTCCATCAGGCCGACCCGGGGCGACACCGCCTCGACCTCCTCGCGCAGCTCGCGCAGGACCGCCGCGGCGGCCGACTCGCCGGCCCGCCGGCCCCGCACCCAGCGGGAGAGCCGGTCGACGACCCCCCGGGAGCGGTCGAGGAAGAGGTCCTCCTTGGCCGGGAAGTAGTTGTACACGGTGTTGACCGAGACGTCGGCGGCCTGGGCGACCTCCGCGACGGTGACGGCGTCGAAGCCGCGCTCGATGAACAGACCCGTGGCGACATCGGAGATGTACTGCCTGGTCTGCCGCTTCTTCCGTTCCCTGAGTCCCTCGGCCACAGCGCCATCCTAGCTTCGCTGGTGCGCCTGAAAACTTGGAGACATTGCAATTTTGGAGTGACTCTGTTTTTCTGTCGGGCATGGCAATCATCAGTACGGCCCAACTGGCGCGTACCTTCCGGACGAAGCGCGGCCCGGTGGAAGCCGTGCGCGGCATCGACCTCACCGTCCGCGAGGGCGAGATCCTCGGCTTCCTCGGCCCGAACGGCGCCGGCAAGACCACCGTCCTGCGGATGCTGACCACCCTGCTGGCGCCGACCGGCGGCGCGGCCACGGTGGCCGGCTGCGACCTGGCCGGCGACCCGGCCGGGGTCCGCGCGGCCTGCGGGTACGTGGCCCAGTCCGGCGGCGTCGACCCGCAGATCTCGGTACGGGAGGAGCTCGTGACCCAGGGCCGCCTCTACCGCCTGACCAGGGCGCGGGCCGCTGAGCGCGCCGCGGAACTCGCCCGCGACCTCGGCCTGACCGAGCTGCTCGACCGCAGGTGCGGCGCGCTGTCCGGCGGCCAGCGCCGGCGCCTGGACATCGCGATGGCGCTCACCCACCGCCCGAAGGTGCTCTTCCTCGACGAGCCGACCACCGGCCTGGACCCCGGCAGCCGGGCCGGCCTGTGGGAGCTGGTGCGCCGGCTGCGCGACGAGCACGGCACGACCGTCTTCCTGACCACGCACTACCTCGACGAGGCCGACGCCCTCTCCGACCGGCTGGTCGTCGTCGACCAGGGAGTGGTCGCCGCCGAGGGCACCCCGTCCGCGCTGAAGCTGAGGTACGGCGGCTCCCTGGACGCCTCGCTCCAGGACACCTTCCTCGCCGTCACCGGCCGCGGCCCCGCGTCCGCCGCCGACCCCGCCCCCGTAGCCGTATAGAGCCCGGAGGAGCCTCCCCATGTTTCTGCACGACACCGCTGTCGTCTACGGCCGATACGCCCGCCAGTCGCTGCGCTCCCGGTTCGCGCTGCTCTTCGGGGTGCTGATGCCGATGCTGTACCTGCTCTTCTTCGGCCCGCTGCTGACCGGGCTGCCGCTGGGCGGGCGGGGCGATTCCTGGCAGGTGCTGGTTCCCGGGCTGCTGCTGCAACTCGCCCTGTTCGGTGCCTCGTTCGCCGGTTTCATGGTGGTGCTGGAGAAGAACACCGGGGTGATCGACCGGATGCGGGTCACGCCGGTGAGCCGGCTGGCGCTGCTGCTGGGCCGGGTGCTGCGGGACGCCACGCTCTTCGGCTTCCAGGCGGTGCTGCTGGTGCTGGCCGCGCTGGCGATGGGCCTGCGGGCCCCGCTGGCCGGGGTGCTGATCGGCTTCGCGTTCGTCGCGCTGCTCACGGTCGCGCTCGCCGCGCTGTCGTACACGCTGGCGATGAAGGTCAGCAGCCCGCAGGAGTTCGGGCCCACGGTCAACGCGCTGACCATGCCGTCGATGCTGCTGTCCGGCCTGATGCTGCCGATGGCGCTGGGCCCGGCCTGGCTGGACGTCCTCTCCCACCTGATGCCGCTGCGCTATCTGGTGGACGCGGTGCGGGACGCCTACGTCGGCTCGTACGCCACCGCGCACATGCTGTACGGCGCCCTGGTCGCCGTCGCCTTCGCCGCGCTGGCCGTGGCGGCGGGCACACGTGTGTTCCGTACCGAGGGCGCGTAACTACGCTGGGCCCATGGTCAACCTGACGCGCATCTACACCAGAACCGGCGACCAGGGCAGCACCGCCCTCGGGGACATGAGCCGGGTGCCCAAGACCGATCTGCGGATCGCCGCGTACGCCGACGCCAACGAGGCGAACGCGGTGCTCGGTGCCGCGATCGCGCTGGGGGCGCTGGAGGAGGAGGTCGTGAAGGTCCTCGTGCGGGTGCAGAACGACCTGTTCGACGTGGGCGCGGACCTGTCGACGCCGGTGGTGGCGGACCCGGAGTACCCGCCGCTCAGGGTCGAGCAGTTCTACGTCGACCGGCTGGAGGCGGACTGCGACCGCTACCTCGCCGAGCTGGAGAAGCTGCGCTCCTTCATCCTGCCCGGCGGCACACCCGGCGCGGCCCTGCTGCACCAGGCGTGCACGGTGGTCCGGCGGGCCGAGCGGTCCACCTGGGCGGCGCTGGAGGCGCACGGCGAGACGATGAACCCGCTCACCGCGACCTACCTCAACCGCCTCTCCGACCTGCTGTTCATCCTGGCCCGGTACGCCAACAAGGAGACCGGGGACGTGCTGTGGGTGCCGGGCGGGGAGCGGTAGCCCGACGCCGGCGCTCTCCCTTCAGCGGGCGCGGCCGGGGGCACGCAGTGGTGCCGACCCAGGAGTCGGGGGTTTGGAAAGCCCCTCTCCGGGCCAGTGGTCCAGACCTATTGACCTATGGTCCAGACCTTTCTATTCTCGCGGCACTGCGGGCCTGTCGGTCAGGCATGCCCACGACATCACCCATACAAGGGAGGCGCACCGTGCGCTTCAGACACAGAGCCGCGGCCCTGCTCGCGACCCTCGCACTCCCCCTCACCGGACTCGTCGCCCTCGCCGCCCCCGCCCAGGCGGCCACCGCGGCGACCGCCACCTACACCAAGGCCTCGGACTGGGGCACCGGCTTCGAGGGCAAGTGGACGGTGAAGAACACCGGCACCACCTCCCTCAGCTCCTGGACCGTCGAGTGGGACTTCCCCTCCGGCACCTCCGTCACCTCCGCCTGGGACGCCGACGTCACCTCCGCCGGCACCCACTGGACCGCCAAGAACAAGTCGTGGAACGGGACGCTCGCCCCCGGCGCCTCGGTCTCCTTCGGCTTCAACGGCTCCGGCACCGGCTCCCCCACCGGCTGCAAGCTCAACGGCGGCTCCTGCGACGGCACCTCGGTGCCGGGCGACGCGGCCCCCTCCGCCCCGGGCACCCCGACCGCCTCGGACATCACCGACACCTCGGTGAAACTGTCCTGGTCGGCGGCGACCGACGACAACGGGATCAAGAACTACGACGTCCTGCGCGACGGCAGTAAGGTCGCCACGGTGACCGGCACCACCTACACCGACACCGGCCTGACCAAGGGCACCGCCTACTCCTACAGCGTGCAGGCCCGCGACACCGCCGACCAGACCGGCCCGGCCGGCGGCTCGGTCAAGGTGACCACCACCGGCGGCGGCTCCACCGACCCGGGCACCCCGGCCGGCAAGGTCAACCTCGGCTACTTCACCGAGTGGGGCGTCTACGGCCGCAACTACCACGTCAAGAACCTGGTGACCTCGGGCTCCGCCTCGAAGATCACCCACATCAACTACGCGTTCGGCAACGTCAAGAACGGCCAGTGCACGGTCGACGACACCTTCGCCGCGTACGAGAAGGCGTACACCGCCGACCAGTCCGTCTCCGGCACCGCCGACACCTGGGACCAGCCGCTGCGCGGCAACTTCAACCAGCTGCGGCAGCTGAAGGCGAAGTACCCGAACATCAAGATCCTGTACTCCTTCGGCGGCTGGACCTACTCCGGCGGCTTCGGCCAGGCCGCGCAGAACGCCGCCGCGTTCGCCAAGTCCTGCAAGGCCGTGGTGGAGGACCCGCGCTGGGCCGATGTCTTCGACGGCATCGACATCGACTGGGAGTACCCGAACGCCTGCGGCCTGACCTGCGACACCTCGGGTGCCGCCGCCTTCAAGAACCTCACCGGCGCGCTGCGCACCGAGTTCGGCGACGACTATCTGATCACCGCCGCGATCACCGCCGACGGCTCGTCCGGCGGCAAGCTCGACGCGGCCGACTACGGCGGCGCCGCGCAGTACCTCGACTGGTACAACGTGATGACCTATGACTACTTCGGCGCCTGGGCGACCACCGGCCCGACCGCCCCGCACTCCCCGCTGACCTCGTACTCCGGCATCCCGACCGCCGGCTTCAACAGCGCGGACGCGATCGCCAAGCTCAAGGCCAAGGGCGTCCCGTCGTCGAAGCTGCTGCTCGGCATCGGCTTCTACGGCCGCGGCTGGACCGGCGTCACCCAGGACGCCCCCGGCGGCACGGCGACCGGCGCGGCACCCGGCACCTACGAGGCCGGCATCGAGGACTACAAGGTGCTGAAGAACAGCTGTCCGGTCACCGGCACCGTGGCCGGCACCGCGTACGCGCACTGCGGCACCCAGTGGTGGTCCTACGACACCCCGTCGACCATCGCCGGGAAGATGAGCTGGGCCAAGAGCCAGGGCCTGGGCGGCGCCTTCTTCTGGGAGTTCAGCGGCGACACCAGCAACGGCGAGCTGGTCAGCGCGATCAGCAGCGGATTGCAGTAGCCCTCAAAAAGGGATCAGGCAACATTGACGCGCTGACCGGGCGGGGCTGCCTCCAGCCACGCGAGGAATCCGGTCAGCGCGTCGTCGCTCATCGCCAGTTCCAGCCGTGTTCCCCGGTGCAGACACGCGAGGACCACGGCTTCGGAGAGCAGCGCCAGCTCCTCCTCGCCGTCCGGGAGCCGGCGGCCGGCCACCTCGATCGAGCCGCGCTCAAGGACCCGGCGCGGGCGGGGCGAGTACGAGAAGACCCGGTACCACTCGACGCGATCGCCGTTGTACCGGGCCACTCCGTACGCCCACCCCTTGCCGTTGCCGTCGCCCTCCTTCGGCGCGTCCCAGCGCAGCGAGCAGTCGAAGGTGCCGCCCGAGCGCTGGATCAGCCGGCGGCGCAGGCCGAAGACGAAGAGTCCCACCGCCACGACGGCGATGACGATTCCGCACACAGTCAGAGCGAGGACCACCGGCACCGACCTCCTCGTCTCCTAGGTAACGGAACGTAAAAAACATCCACATCTGCCTCAGCCGCGGCCGGGTCCGGATCGCTCCGGTCCCAGCCGCGGCTGAGTCACGTCATAGCACGGCGCCCAGGCTCAGCGCGCCGACGCCGCCCGCAGTCGGACATCCGCGCGGCGCTCGGCGGAGGCGTCGCCCTCCGCCTTGGCGCGCTCCAGTTCCCGCTCCGCGCTCTGGACGTCGATCTCGTCCGACAGCTCGGCGATCTCGGCCAGCAACGACAGCTTGTCGTCGGCGAACGAGATGAAACCGCCGTGCACCGCCGCGACGACCGTCCCGCCGTCACTCGTACGGATGGTCACCGGGCCCGACTCCAGCACACCGAGCAGCGGCTGGTGACCGGGCATGACGCCGATGTCGCCGGACGTGGTGCGCGCGACGACCAGGGTGGCCTCGCCGGACCAGACCTCTCGGTCGGCCGCGACCAGCGCGACGTGCAGCTCAGCAGCCAAGGGTGGCTCCTCGGGTCACCACCCGGCGGGTGCGCCGGGTGTTGGTTACAAGTCTAAGGGGCGTGAGGGAGGGGGCGGGACGCGCCCGCCCCCTCCCTACGAAATCACCGGGGTCAGGAGACGCCCAGCTCCTTCGCGTTCTTCTTCAGGTCCTCGATACCACCGCACAGGAAGAACGCCTGCTCCGGGAAGTGGTCGTACTCGCCGTCGCAGATCGCGTTGAACGCGGTGATCGACTCGTCCAGCGACACGTCGGAGCCGTCCACACCGGTGAACTGCTTGGCGACGTGCGTGTTCTGGGACAGGAAGCGCTCCACGCGGCGGGCTCGCTGGACGACCAGCTTGTCCTCCTCGCCGAGCTCGTCGATGCCGAGGATCGCGATGATGTCCTGAAGATCCTTGTACTTCTGCAGGATGTTCTTCACACGCATCGCGGTGTTGTAGTGGTCCGCCGTGATGTAGCGCGGGTCCAGGATCCGGGACGTGGAGTCCAGCGGGTCCACGGCCGGGTAGATGCCCTTCTCCGAGATCGGACGGGAGAGCACCGTCGTCGCGTCGAGGTGGGCGAAGGTGGTGGCCGGGGCCGGGTCGGTCAGGTCGTCCGCGGGGACGTAGATCGCCTGCATCGAGGTGATCGAGTGACCGCGGGTCGAGGTGATGCGCTCCTGGAGGAGACCCATCTCGTCGGCCAGGTTCGGCTGGTAGCCCACCGCGGAGGGCATCCGACCGAGCAGGGTGGAGACCTCGGAGCCGGCCTGCGTGAAGCGGAAGATGTTGTCGATGAAGAACAGCACGTCCTGCTTCTGGACGTCACGGAAATACTCGGCCATGGTCAGGCCGGCCAGCGCGACGCGCAGACGGGTGCCCGGCGGCTCGTCCATCTGACCGAAGACCAGGGCGGTCTTGTCGATGACGCCGGACTCGCTCATCTCGTCGATGAGGTCGTTGCCCTCACGGGTGCGCTCGCCGACACCGGCGAACACCGAGACACCGTCGTGGTTGTTGGCGACGCGGTAGATCATCTCCTGGATGAGCACCGTCTTGCCGACGCCGGCGCCGCCGAACAGACCGATCTTGCCGCCCTTGACGTACGGGGTCAGCAGGTCGATGACCTTGACGCCGGTCTCGAACATCTCGGTCTTCGACTCGAGCTCGTCGAAGTTGGGGGCCTTGCGGTGGATGGACCAGCGCTCGCCCGAGTACTTCTCGTCGGAGTTCAGCACCTCACCGAGGGTGTTGAACACCTTGCCCTTGGTGAAGTCGCCGACCGGGACGGAGATGCCCGTGCCGGTGTCGGTGACCGGAGCCTGGCGGACCAGGCCGTCGGTGGGCTGCATCGAGATGGTGCGGACCAGGCCGTCACCCAGGTGCTGGGCGACCTCCAGGGTCAGCGTCTTCTTCTCGCCCGCGTTCGCCGGGTCGGCGATCTCGACGTGCAGGGCGTTGTAGATCTCCGGCATCGCGTCGACGGGGAACTCCACGTCGACGACCGGGCCGATGACCCGGGCGACGCGGCCCGTGGCAACGGCCGTCTCAACAGTGGTCGTCATTACTTGTCACTCCCCGCGGTCGCGTCGGCCAGGGCGCTGGCGCCACCGACGATCTCGCTGATTTCCTGGGTGATTTCGGCCTGGCGGGCCGCGTTGGCAAGTCGGGAGAGCGTGTTGATCAGCTCACCCGCGTTGTCGGTGGCCGACTTCATCGCGCGCCGCGTGGCGGCGTGCTTGGAGGCGGCCGACTGGAGCATCGCGTTGTAGATCCGGCTCTCGACGTACCGCGGCAGCAGCGCGTCGAGAACGTCCTCGGCGGACGGCTCGAAGTCGTACAGCGGAAGGATCTCGTCCTTCGCCTTCGACTCCTGGGCCACCTCGTCGAGGCGGAGCGGCAGCAACTGGCTGCCGATCGCGGTCTGGGTCATCATCGACACGAACTCCGTGTAGACGATGTGGAGTTCGTCCACGCCGCCGTCCGCGGTGTCCTTCTCGATGGCCTCGATGAGCGGAGCCGCGACCTGCTTGGCGTCCGCGTACGAGGGCTCGTCGGTGAAGCCGGTGAACGACTCCGCGATCGGGCGCTCACGGAAGTTGTAGTGGGCGACACCCCGGCGGCCGACGATGTAGACGACGACCTCCCGGCCCTCGCGCTCCAGCCGCTCGGTGAGCCGCTCCGCCTGCTTGATGGCGTTGGAGTTGAAGGCACCGGCCAGCCCGCGGTCGCTCGTCAGCAGCAGCACCGCGGAACGGGTGACCGTCTCGGCCTGGGTGGTCAGCGGGTGCTTGGTGTTCGAACCCGTACCGACCGCCGTGACCGCGCGGGTGAGCTCGGTCGCGTACGGCGTGGAGGCCGCCACCTTGCGCTGCGCCTTGACGACGCGCGAGGCGGCGATCATCTCCATCGCCTTGGTGATCTTCTTGGTCGCGGTGACGGATCGGATGCGACGCTTGTAGACCCGGAGCTGGGCTCCCATGAGTCAGGTCCTTCCTTACGTCACTTGGCGGCAGCGGCCGGAGCGTCCTCGCCGAGCAGCTTGCCGTCCGAGGTCTCGAACTGCTTCTTGAACTCCGCGATGGCGTCGCCGATGGCCTGGATGGTGTCGTCGGACATCTTGCCGCCCTCCTTGATGGAGGTCATGAGGCCCTGCTCCTTGCGGTGCAGGTACTCGAGCAGCTCCTTCTCGAAGCGGCGGATGTCGGCGACCGGGACGTCGTCCATCTTGCCGGTGGTACCGGCCCACACGGAGACGACCTGGTCCTCGGTCGGCATCGGCTGGTACTGAGCCTGCTTGAGCAGCTCGACCAGCCGCTGACCGCGCTCCAGCTGGGACTTGGACGCGGCGTCCAGGTCGGAACCGAAGGCGGCGAACGCCTCCAGCTCGCGGTACTGGGCGAGGTCCAGGCGCAGTCGGCCGGAGACCTGCTTCATCGCCTTGTGCTGCGCGGAACCACCGACTCGGGAGACGGAGATACCGACGTTCAGCGCGGGGCGCTGACCGGCGTTGAACAGGTCCGACTCCAGGAAGCACTGGCCGTCGGTGATGGAGATGACGTTGGTCGGGATGAACGCCGAGACGTCGTTGGCCTTGGTCTCGACGATCGGCAGACCGGTCATCGAGCCGGCACCCATGTCGTCGGAGAGCTTGGCGCAGCGCTCAAGGAGACGGGAGTGCAGGTAGAAGACGTCACCCGGGTAGGCCTCGCGGCCCGGCGGGCGGCGCAGCAGCAGGGAGACGGCGCGGTAGGCGTCGGCCTGCTTCGACAGGTCGTCGAAGATGATCAGGACGTGCTTGCCCTCGTACATCCACTGCTGGCCGATGGCCGAGCCGGTGTACGGCGCCAGGTACTTGAAGCCGGCCGGGTCGGAGGCCGGGGCGGCGACGATGGTGGTGTACTCCAGCGCGCCGGCCTCTTCGAGGGCACCACGCACGGAGGCGATGGTGGACCCCTTCTGGCCGATGGCGACGTACACGCAGCGGACCTGCTTGTTCGGGTCGCCCGAGCGCCAGTTGTCGCGCTGGTTGATGATCGTGTCGACGGCCAGCGCGGTCTTGCCGGTCTGGCGGTCGCCGATGATCAGCTGACGCTGGCCGCGGCCGACCGGGGTCATGGCGTCGACGGCCTTGTAGCCGGTCTCCATCGGCTCGTGCACCGACTTGCGCTGCATGACCGTGGGGGCCTGCAGCTCGAGGGCGCGGCGACCGCTGGTCTCGATCTCGCCGAGGCCGTCGATCGGGTTGCCGAGGGGGTCGACCACGCGGCCGAGGTAGCCCTCGCCGACCGCGACGGAGAGGACCTCTCCGGTGCGGGTGACCGGCTGGCCCTCCTCGATGCCGCTGAACTCACCGAGGACGATGGCACCGATCTCGCGCTCTTCGAGGTTGAGCGCGAGGCCGAGGGTGCCGTCCTCGAACTTCAGCAGTTCGTTGGCCATGGCCGAGGGAAGACCCTCGACCCTCGCGATGCCGTCGCCGGCAAGGGTGACCGTACCGACCTCCTCGCGCGAGGCCGCGTCCGGCTGGTACGACTGGACGAAGGTCTCCAGTGCGTCCCGGATCTCCTCCGGCCGGATCGTGAGCTCCGCCATCTGGGTTCCCTGCTCTCCTTGTTGGGCCCGAAGTTTCACTTTGGGGGGATGTCTCAACACTCCGGACTCCCCCCTGAACGAGGTGAATCCTCTGCACGGCCCAACCGGGCCGTAGGTACACGTACGTACTGCTCGTACTGCTATGAAGTTGCGGTCAGCCCGCCAGTCGGCGGCCGGCCTCGGCGAGGCGGTCGGCGATGGAGCCGTTGATGACCTCGTCACCGACCCGCACCTGGAGCCCGCCGAGGACCTCGGGGTCCACGTCGAGGTTGAGGTGCATCGGGCGGCCGTAGAGCTTCGCGAGGGCGGCGCCGAGGCGCTGCTTGTGCGAGTCGCTCAGCGGGACCGCCGAGGTGACGACGGCGACCATGCGGTTGCGACGGTCGGCGGCGAGCTTGGACAGGGACTCGAGGCCCGTCTCCAGGCTACGTCCTCGCGCCGCGGTCACAAGGCGCGTGACCAGCCGCTCGGTGACCGGATTGGCCCTGCCCCCGAGCAGGCTGTGCAGCAGCTCGCTCTTGGCGGGGACGGTGGCCTTGCGGTCGGTCAGCGCGGCCCGCAGCCCGGTGTTGGAGCCGACGATCCGGCCGAAGCGGAACAGCTCGTCCTCGACGTCGTCGAGGCTGCCGTTCTTCTCGGCGGCGGTCAGGTCGGCGGTGTCGGCCAGCTCCTCCAGGGCGTCCACCAGGTCGCGGGACTGCGACCAGCGGGAGCGCACCAGGCCGGCCACCAGGTCGGCGGCGGTGCCGCTGACCTGGCTGCCGAGCAGACGCTGGACCAGTTGGGCCTTGGCCTCGCCGGTCTGCGCCGGGTCGGTGAGGACCCGGCGCAGGCCCACCTCGCGGTGGAGCAGCGCGGTGACGGAGGCCAGCTCGTCGGCGAGCGAGCCGGCGTCCACGGACGTGGCGTCCGTCAGCGCGTCGAGACGCTCGCGTGCGGCGGCCAGGGCCTCGCGGCTCGCTCCGTTCATCGCGCCGCCTCGGCCTTCTCCTCGAGGTCACCGAGGAAGCGGTCGATGACGCGGCTCTGGCGGGCGTGGTCCTCCAGGGACTCGCCGACCAGCTTGCCGGCCAGCTCCGTGGCGAGCTTGCCGACGTCCTGCCGCAGCGCGGACGCGGCGGCCTTGCGGTCGGCCTCGATCTGGGCGTGACCGGCGGCGATGATTTCCTCACGCTGCCGCTGGCCTTCCGCGCGCATCTCGGCGATGAGCGTGGCGCCCTGCTCCTGCGCCTCCTGGCGCAGTCGCGCGGCCTCGTGCCGGGCCTCGGCGAGCTGTGCCTTGTACTGCTCGAGGACGCTCTGGGCCTCGGTCTGCGCGGCCTCGGCCTTCTCGATACCGCCCTCGATGGCCTCGCGACGCTCGTCCAGAACCTTGTTGATGTTCGGGAGGAGCTTCCAGGCGAGGAAGCCGAAGACGATGACGAAGGCGATCAGGCCGATGACAAGCTCGGGGATCGGCGGGACGAGGGGATTCTCCATCTCCTCGGCCGCCACCGTGAGCAGCTGGCTCATGTAAGTGCCTTTCGTCTAGTCGGCTGGAAGTTGATCCGTGATCACTTGCCGTAGACGAACGGCATGACCAGACCGATCAGGGCGAGCGCCTCACAGAAGGCGAAGCCGAGGATCTGGTTGGCGCGGATCAGGCCGGCCGCCTCGGGCTGACGGGCCAGGGCCTGGGTGCCGTTACCGAAGATGATGCCGACGCCGACGCCGGGGCCGATGGCAGCGAGGCCGTAACCGATGGAGCCGAGCGAGCCGGAAACAGCGGCAAGGGTCTGGGACATGCCAGTTCTTCCTTTTCTTTACGGACCGATGGGGGTTGGCCACCGGACGATCAGGGGTGGGGGTACAGGGCGGTCAGTGGTGCTCGGCGAGCGCGCCCTGGATGTACGTGCACGTGAGGAGCACGAAGACGTACGCCTGAAGTGCCTGGATGAAAAGTTCGAAGGCCGTCATGACGATCGTCATGATGAAGCTGACGCCCGCGTAGGCGATGCCGACGCCGTTCAGCAGGTACCAGCTGGCGATCGTGAAGAGCAGCAGCAGGGTGTGGCCCGCGAACATGTTCGCGAAGAGTCGCACGGCGTGCGTGAAGGGCCGCACCAGCAGGTTCGAGAAGAACTCGATGAGCATGGCCAGCGGCAGCACCGCACCCAGGGACTTGTCGTACCCCGTGACGTTCTTGAAGAAGCCGACGAAGCCGTGCCGCTTGAACGTCAGCGAGACCCACAGGACATACACGACGAGCGCGAGAACCGCCGGGTAGGCGATGATCGACGTCACCGGGAACTGTGCCACCGGGACGATCGACCAGAGATTCATCATCCAGATGAAGAAGAAGAGGGAGACGATCAGCGGAACGTACTTCTCTCCTTCCTTCTTGCCGATGGTTTCGTAGACGACACCGCGGCGGATGAAGTCGTAACCGGTCTCGGCCACCATCTGGAGCTTGCCCGGGACAACCTTCGGCTTGCGGAAGGCGGCCCAGAAGAACCCGACGATGATGATCGAGCCGAGCAGCGCCAGCAGCATCGGCTTGTTGAAGTACAAGTTGCTGTCGTGGTCGCCCCACAGGGGCTCGAACAGGAACGAGTGCAGGCCGGGAGCCGGGAAGCCACAGCCGTCGAAGATGTGGCAGTCGGTCTCGAAGGCGAGCACCTGCGTCGGGTCAGCACTCACCGCGGGCTCCTTCAGCGTGGCGCATAGGTACGGCAACCTCGTTGTGTCGGCGCGGCGCGGAGCCGCGGTTCGGCACGGGACTGGTGTTACGGATGTGGGGGCGGCTGTGGGGCATCTCGCCTCGCGAATGAGCAGGCGTCAGCTCGGATGCCCGCGCCCGCGATGCCGCAGTTGGCACCGGACGATAGCAGGAGTTCACATGCCTCTTTATCCCGGCCCTACCCCTCACGACGGGCGGCCCGTCTTCTCGGGCTTGTCGGCCGTCGAGTCGGGCTCGACATAGAGGATCTTGGCCTTCATGTGGGCGCGCGTCTGGGCGGCGATCCACACGAGGGTGGCGACGAGCAAGGTGATCGCGAACGACCGCGGGTTGAACAGCGTGGTGTTCTTGAACGCGGCCAGGAAGATGAACAGCAGCAGGATCTGCGCTCCGTAGAGCATCAGGCCCATCGACTGGAAAAGGTGCGGAAGCGTTTTGGCGGTGCGCTGCAACACGTACAGCCCGAGCCCCATGAACAGCAGCACCAGCAGCGTCGCGACGACAGCGCCGACCGCACCCTTGCCGCCGGCCACCACGGCACTGACGACGGTGGCTACAACACCGACGGCAGCCGTGGGCACGGCGGCATGGAGGAGGATCCGGGCGTCATTGGACGGCATGGCGGCAACTCCGCTTTTCGCAGGGGGCAGGGTGTCGTCATGGACGAGCGTAGTCCCGGGCTGAGTGGGGTCCTCACAGCCAAGGGACCGGCGCAGTGCGGCCCTTCGGCTCTATCCGGGGGTTCTCGTGAACCGTATCACAAACTATTTGATGAGGTCTTTACCTGAGGGTGTGCTCGCTGTCACACATGAGAGTGACAGTGCGCGTTTGTGCAAGCACAGCGCCGACTTGTCTGGTAATGGGGAACTTTGCTCCCCCACGAGTTGGCAATGCTCTAGTCAGATTCTTACCTTGGCAGCCGGGAGCGGGGACCCACCGCCGTCGCGCCGTTGACGCCGGACACTCCGGAGACCCCGGCCAGCACCCGGTCCTCTTCCTCTTGCTCGTCGTCCGCCGGTTCCGCCCCGGCGGCCGGGGCACCGACCGCCCGCCGCCGGTAGCGCGGCGGCACCACGCGCTGCGCCCACAGCGGGGCGCGCGGCGTGAACCGCGGCAGCAGGAGGAGCAGCAGCCCGATCGCGCTGAGGAAGACCACCCCGAGCACGATCCACATGGACGCCGAGTTGACCGAGTAGGCCAGGGCGCCGAAGGCGATGAGCGCGGACCAGAAGTACATGATGAGGACGGCCCGGCTGTGCGAGTGCCCGACCTCCAGGAGCCGGTGGTGCAGGTGTCCCCGGTCGGCGGCGAAGGGCGACTGGCCGCGCCAGGTGCGCCGCACGATCGCGAGGATCAGGTCGGCGGCCGGGATGGCGATGATGGTGAGCGGCATCAGCAGCGGGATGTAGACCGGCACCATCTGGTGCACGGTGTTGCGCTCGGAGCCGGAGAACAGCTTCAGCGCGTCCGGGTCGACCTGCCCGGTCACCGAGATCGCGCCGGCCGCGAGGACCAGCCCGATCAGCATGGAGCCGGAGTCGCCCATGAAGATCCGCGCGGGGTGCATGTTGTGCGGCAGGAAGCCGATGCACATGCCCATCAGGATCGCCGCGAACAGGGTGGCCGGGGCGGCCGCCTCGATGCCGTACGAGTACCAGATCCGGTAGGCGTACATGAAGAACGCCGCCGCCGCGATGCACACCATGCCGGCCGCGAGCCCGTCCAGGCCGTCCACGAAGTTGACCGCGTTGATGGTGATGACCACGAGGGCGACGGTGAGCAGGGTGCCCTGCCACTGGGTGAGCGCCACGTTGCCGACGCCCGGGATGGGCAGCCACAGGATGGTCAGACCCTGCACCACCATCACGCCCGCGGCGATCATCTGGGCGCCCAGCTTGATCAGGGCGTCGATCTCGAACTTGTCGTCCAGGACGCCGATCAGCCAGATCACCGCCGCTCCGGAGAGCAGGGCGCGCGGCTCGTTGGAGGTCTCGAAGACCTCGTTGAGGTTGGTGAGGTGGTCGGCGACCAGCATGCCCGCGCACAGGCCGAAGAACATGGCGATACCGCCGAGCCGCGGAGTGGGTTCCCGGTGCACGTCCCGGGCCCGGATCTCCGGCATCGCCCCCGCCACGATCGCGAACTTCCGCACCGGCCCGGTCAGCAGATACGTCACCGCGGCCGTGATGCAGAGCGTCAGGAGGTATTCACGCACGGGCTTCCCCACAGGTCTCGCTGGCCATTCCAGGCCCACACCCTAGCGATGCGCGCATACGGGTGGGGACTTCCGGGTAGCGACGATGGTTGCACGTGTGGCTGTGCACTCGTGAGCGGCTACCCCGCTTCGTTACGGATACGGCGGGAATCCGGCGGCCAGCTCACTCGCCTCCGCGCGCACCCGGGCCGCCCGCGCCCCGCCGGTGAGCGCCCTGGCCAGCAGCCCGGCGACGGTCCGCATCTCGCCCTCGCGCATGCCCTGCGTGGTCAGCGCGGCGGTGCCGAGCCGCAGGCCGCGGGCGTCGGCGTGCGGAAGGGCACAGCAGTCCAGGACCATGCCGGCCGCCGCCAGCCGGGCGCGGGCGGTGCGGCCGTCGACGCCGAGCGGGGCCGGGTCGGCGGTGATCAGGTGGGTGTCCGTGCCGCCGGTGACGACCACCAGGCCCTCGGCGGCGAGATGCTCGGCGAGCACCCGGGCGTTGGCGACGACCTGACGGGCGTACCCGGCGAAGGCCTCGGTGGCGGCCTCGCCGAAGGCGACCGCCTTGGCGGCGATGGTGTGCATCTGCGCACCGCCCTGGGTGAACGGGAAGACGGCCCGGTCGACCCGCTCGGCCAGTTCGCTCCCGCACAGCAGCATGCCGCCGCGCGGACCGCGCAGCACCTTGTGGGTGGTGGCGCAGACGATGTCGGCGTACGGCACCGGGTTGGGTGCCACGCCCCCGGCGACCAGCCCGATGGGGTGCGCGGCGTCCGCGATCAGATAGGCGCCCACCTCGTCGGCGATCTCGCGGAAGGCGGCGTAGTCGAGGTGGCGGGGGTAGGAGATCGAGCCGCACACGATGGCCTTGGGCCGGTGGCCGCGGGCCAGGGTGCGGACCTGGTCGTGGTCGACGAGGCCGGTCTCCGCGTCCACCCCGTAGCCGACGAAGTCGAACCAGCGGCCGGAGAAGTTGGCCGGTGAGCCGTGGGTGAGGTGGCCGCCGTGCGGCAGGCCGAGGGCCAGCACGGTGTCGCCGGGGCGCAGCAGCGCCGCGTAGGCGGCCAGTACCGCCGAGGAGCCGGAGTGCGCCTGCACATTGGCGTGCGCGGCACCGAACAGCGCCTTGGCGCGGTCCACGGCGAGCCGTTCGGCGAGGTCGACCAGCTCGCAGCCGCCGTGGTGCCGGGCGCCCGGGTAGCCCTCGGCGTACTTGTTGGCGAGCGGGGAGCCGAGGGCGGCCAGCACGGCGGGCGAGGTGAAGTTCTCGGCGGCGGTCAGCTGGAGCGTGGTGGCCTGCCGGCGGCGTTCGGCGAGCAGGATCTCGGCCAGCTCGGGGTCCTGCCGGGCGATCACGTCGGTTTCACTGCGGACGGTGGGGGTGACCGACATGGCGTGCTCCGGACGTGCTGCGAGGTGCTGGCTCAGTCCACAGTAGGCCCGGTAGGTCCGGTGTGCCCGGTGTGCGCGGTCGTCGGGTCCGGGCGTCAGGTCCGGGCGGGTACTCCGGTGAGCGCCGTGACCACCGGATCGAGTGCCTGGTGTATCTCGTCGCCGATCGACCGGAAGAACGTCAGGGGCGCCCCGTAGGGGTCGTAGACCTCGTCCGCCTCGGCGGTGGGGGCCAGCAGCCAGCCGCGCAGCGCCGCCGCGGCCCGCACCAGCGCGCGGGCGCGGGTGACCAGGCCCTCGTCCAGGGAGGGCAGGGTGGCCGGGTCGATGGCGTTGACCAGCCGGGTGAACTCCTTCAGGGTGAAGGTGCGCAGCCCCGCGGAGTGGCCCATGGAGATGACCTGGGCGCGGTGGTCGCGGGTCGCGGTGAGCACCAGGTCGGCGCGGATGACGTGCTCGTCGAGCAGCTCGCGGCCGGTGAACCCGGCCGCGTCCGCGCCGAAGTCGGCCAGCACGGCCTCCGCGTTGGCCTCCATCGGGGCGCCCTCGTGGCCCCAGGTGCCCGCGCTCTCCACGACGAGCCCGCCGCCCAGGATGCCGAGCCGCTCCCGCACGAGATGGCGGGTCAGCCGCTCGGTGATGGGTGAGCGGCACACGTTGCCGGTGCTGACGTGGAGGATGCGGAAGGTGTCGCGCGGCAGTCCGACGAAGGTCGTCGTCTGCTCATTCATACCGCCTATGCCACGCCCCTCAGGGGCCGTCAATTCGCCACCTCGAGGTCGGGTACGACCTTCCGCAGATCCTCCGCCGACAGCGCGCCGGCCCGCAGCAGCACCGGAACCTCACGGGTGACGTCGACGATGGAGGACGGCACGATGCCCGGGGTGGGGCCGCCGTCCAGGTAGACGGAGACGGCGTCGCCGAGCATCTGCTGGGCGGCGTCGCAGTCCTCGGGGGCGGGGTGGCCGGTGAGGTTGGCGGAGGAGACGGCCATCGGGCCGAACTCGGTGAGCAGCTCGATGGCGACCGGGTGCAGCGGCATCCGCACGGCGACGGTGCCCCGGGTGTCGCCCAGGTCCCACTGGAGGGACGGCTGGTGCTTGGCTACCAGGGTGAGGGCGCCCGGCCAGAAGGCGTCGACCAGTTCCCAGGCCAGCTCGGAGAAGTCGGTGACCAGGCCGTGCAGGGTGTTCGGGGAGCCGATCAGGACCGGGCTGGGCATGTTGCGGCCGCGGCCCTTGGCCTCCAGCAGGTCGCCGACGGCCTCGGCGGAGAACGCGTCGGCGCCGATGCCGTACACGGTGTCCGTCGGCAGCACCACCAGCTCGCCACGGCGGACCGCGGACGCGGCCTCACGCAGACCCGTCACGCGGTCGGTCGCGTCATTGGTGTCGTATCGCCGTGCCATGTCTAGCGGTCCTCCTCGGACACGTACTGCGGGATCGGGATCGTCAGGGGGTTCACGGCAGCGCCTTGCGGGCGGTCGCGAACCGGGGTCGGTTGTTGAGGTCGGGGTGGTCGGCCGCGTCGGCCCAGCCCCGCTCCTCGGTGAAGATCCAGGGCACCTGGCCGCCCTGGGTGTCGGCGTGCTCGACGACGACCACGCCGCCGGGCCGCAGCAGCCGGTGCGCGGTGCGTTCCAGGCCGCGGATCAGGTCGAGGCCGTCCTCGCCGGAGAACAGCGCCAGCTGCGGATCGTGGTCGCGGGCCTCGGGGGCGACGTACTCCCACTCGGTGAGCGGGATGTACGGCGGGTTGGAGACCACCAGGTCGACCTGGCCGTCGAGGTCCGGGAAGGCGGTCAGGGCGTCGCCCTGGCGCAGGTCGACCCGGGACCCCTCCATGTTCTTGCGGGTCCACACCAGGGCGTCCTCGCTCAGCTCCACGGCGTGCACGCGGGAGCGCGGCACCTCCTGGGCGAGGGCGAGCGCGATGGCGCCGGAGCCGGTGCACAGGTCGACGATGCAGGGCTCGACGACGTCCATGGCGCGGACCGCGTCTATGGCCCAGCCGACCACGGACTCGGTTTCCGGGCGGGGCACGAAGACGCCCGGCCCCACCTGGAGCTCCAGGTAGCGGAAGTAGGCCCGGCCGGTGATGTGCTGGAGCGGTTCGCGGGCCTCGCGGCGGGCGATCACCTCCCAGTACCGGGCGTCGAAGTCCGCGTCCTTGACGGTGTGCAGCTCGCTCCGCTTGACGCCGTGCAGATACGCGGCGAGCTCCTCCGCGTCGGTGCGCGGCGAGGGCACGCCGGCGTCGGCCAGCCGCATGGTGGCCTGGGCCACCTCAGCGAGCAGCAGGTTCACGCTGGTCCTCCGGGCTGTGTACGTGGGTTACGCGGCGGCGAGCTTGGCGGCCGAGTCCGCGTCGACGCAGGCCTGGATCACCGCGTCCAGGTCGCCGTCCAGGACCTGGTCCAGGTTGTACGACTTGAAGCCGACGCGGTGGTCCGAGATGCGGTTCTCCGGGAAGTTGTACGTGCGGATCTTCTCGGAGCGGTCGACGGTGCGGACCTGGCTGCGGCGGGCGTCGGCGGCCTCCTTCTCCGCCTCCTCCTGGGCCGCGGCGAGCAGCCTGGAACGCAGGATACGCATCGCCTGCTCCTTGTTCTGGAGCTGGCTCTTCTCGTTCTGGCAGGAGGCGACGACGCCGGTGGGCAGGTGCGTGATGCGCACCGCGGAGTCGGTGGTGTTGACGGACTGACCGCCGGGCCCGGACGACCGGTACACGTCGATGCGCAGGTCGTTCGGGTTGATCTCGACGTCGATCTCCTCGGCCTCCGGCGTGACCAGCACACCGGCGGCGGAGGTGTGGATGCGCCCCTGGGACTCGGTGGCCGGCACCCGCTGCACGCGGTGCACGCCGCCCTCGTACTTCAGCCGCGCCCAGACGCCCTGCCCCGGCTCGGTGGCGCCCTGGCCGCCCTTGGTCTTCACGGCGACCTGGACGTCCTTGTAGCCGCCCAGCTCGGACTCGGTGGAGTCGATGATCTCGGTCTTCCAGCCGACCCGCTCGGCGTACCGCAGGTACATGCGCAGCAGGTCGCCGGCGAACAGGGCCGACTCGTCGCCGCCCGCGCCCGCCTTGATCTCGAGGATCACGTCCTTGTCGTCGCTGGGGTCGCGCGGCACGAGCAGCAGCCGCAGCTTCTCGGTCAGCTCCTCGCGGCTCTTCTCCAGCTCCTTGACCTCGGCGACGAAGTCGGGGTCGGCGGCGGCGAACTCGCGCGCGGTCTCGACGTCGTCGCCGGTCTGCTTCCAGGAGCGGAACGTGGCGACGATCGGGGTCAGCTCGGCGTACCGCTTGTTCAGCTTGCGCGCGTTGGCCTGGTCGGAGTGGACCGACGGGTCGGCGAGCTTCTTCTCCAGGTCGGCGTGCTCGGCGACGAGTTCCTCGACGGCCTCGAACATCTTGGGCTCCTGCTACTGCGACGGCTGCTGCGGAAAGGGGGCGGGCGAAGGCGGGCGACCAAAAACGCCGGTCCCGGCGCGCCCTGGGAGGGGGCGCGGCCGTGGACCGGCGATCGGTGGCTCGCTACTTCTTGGAGCCGGCGGCAGCCTTGCCGAAGCGGGCCTCGAAGCGGGCCACGCGGCCACCGGTGTCGAGGATCTTCTGCTTGCCCGTGTAGAACGGGTGGCACTCGGAGCAGACCTCGGCCCGGATGGTGCCGGACTCGATGGTGCTGCGGGTGGTGAACGACGCGCCGCAGGTGCAGCTGACCTGCGTCTCGACGTACTCGGGGTGGATGTCGCGCTTCAAGGTGTCTCCTAGGTTCGGGAGGGCGCCGGGTCGCTGCCGCGGGGTGCGGGGGCGTGAACCGGAGCCGACGTACCAGTCTGCCAGGACTGGGGCCATCCCCCAAAACCGGGGGCGGGGCTCTGATATTCCCTGCGGGACGGTGGGGGCTGGTGGCGCCCGCGCGGCGGAGCCGCACATCGATACAGCCCCGCGCCCCTCAAGGGGCGCTCACCACGCCCTTGGCTCCGCCTGCTGCCGTGCCTTCGGTTGCCGTCCTGGGGATGGTCTTGTCGGCTTTCAAGGCGTCCCAGACCTGCTGGGCCTTCGTCTCCTCCACCAGGACGCGGTTGGCGTTGGCGGGGTCGTACTGGACCGGCATCGTGACCATGTTCATGTGGGCGGGGGTGATGCCCTTGAGGCCGCTCGCGAAGGAGACCAGCTTGTTCACCGAGCCGAGGTCGGAGTCGGTGGTCACCGTCTTGGTCGCGGTGTCGGCGAGGTCGACGAGCTTCTTCGGGTTGGTGAGGACGCCGATGTCCTTGACCCGGTTGACCAGCGCCTTGATGAACGCCTGCTGGAGCTGGATGCGGCCGAGGTCGGAGCCGTCGCCGACGCCGTGCCGGGTGCGGACCAGGCCGAGCGCCTGCTCGCCGTCGAGGGTGTGGGTGCCGGCCTTCAGGTCGAGGTGGCTGTCGGGGTCGGAGATGTCCTGGGTGGTGGTGATCTCGACGCCGCCCAGGTCGTCGATGAGCTGCTGGAAGCCGCTGAAGTCGACCTCCAGGTAGTGGTCCATGCGCAGGCCGCTCATCGACTCGACGGTCTTGACCGCGCAGGCGGCGCCGCCGGTGGAGTACGCGGAGTTGAACATCACGTCGGCGGCCGCGTCGTGGGTCTGCCCGTCGGTGTCGGTGCACTCGGGGCGTTCGACGAGGGTGTCGCGCGGGATGGAGACCACGCCGGCCTTCTTGTGGCCCTCGTAGACGTGCACGACCATCGCGGTGTCGGAGCGGGCGGTGCCGTCGTCGGTGCCGCCGCCGAGCTTGTCGTTGCCGCCGGCCCGGGTGTCGGAGCCGAGCACCAGGATGTTCTCGGAGCCGTTGTCGGCCTTGGCCGGCCGGTCGGTGCCGAGCGCCTGGTCGATGTCGACGCTCTTCAGGTTGCCGTTCAGCTTGAAGTAGAGGTAGCCCGCGCCGGTGCCGCCCAGGACCACGATGCCGGCCGTCGTCCACGCGGCGACCAGCAGGCCCTTACGGCGTCTGCTGCGGGGCCTGCGACGGCGGCCCTTGCCCCGGTGGCGTGGCCCGCTGGTGCCGGGCTCCCCCGGTATGCCGGGTTCCGGTGTGTGCTCGGCGGACATGTGCTCCTCGGCTCTCGTACGGCGGCTGTACCCCCTGCTGTCGGTACCGGACATTCCTCACGGCACCATCGTCGCTCCGATCGGTCAGACGGAGAAACCCGGGACAGGGTTGCACGAGGTGCCGCCCGCGATCCGTGCCCGTCCCATGACCGTACGTGTCCGGTCTTGTCCGGACACCCCCCGCTCACCTGCGCTTTCGCCCGGCCCGCCGGGCCTTCGCGCCGTACGGACGAAAAACGCTCCGTGTGGGGAAGGTCTCCCGCGCCGCGCCCGGACATGCGTGAAGGCCGCTCCCCGTATCCCGGGTGTCCCGGGGGGGGGAGCGGCCTGCACGGCTGGACCGTCGGACGACGTCAGTCGCCGTTGCCCGGCGTCGGGGTCGTCTTCTGGATCTGGAGCAGGAACTCGGCGTTCGACTTGGTCTGCTTCATCTTGTCGAGGAGCAGCTCGATCGCCTGCTGGGAGTCGAGCGCGTGCAGCACCCGGCGCAGCTTCCAGGTGATGGCCAGCTCGTCGCTGCCGAGCAGGATCTCCTCCTTGCGGGTACCGGACGCGTCGACGTCCACCGCGGGGAAGATGCGCTTGTCGGCGAGCTTGCGGTCGAGCTTGAGCTCGGCGTTGCCGGTGCCCTTGAACTCCTCGAAGATGACCTCGTCCATGCGGGACCCGGTGTCGACCAGCGCGGTGGCGAGGATGGTCAGCGAGCCGCCGTCCTCGATGTTGCGCGCGGCGCCGAAGAACCGCTTGGGCGGGTACAGCGCCGTCGAGTCGACACCACCGGAGAGGATGCGGCCCGACGCCGGTGCGGCGAGGTTGTACGCGCGGCCCAGGCGGGTGATCGAGTCGAGCAGCACGACCACGTCGTGACCCAGCTCCACCAGGCGCTTGGCGCGCTCGATGGCCAGCTCGGCGACGGTGGTGTGGTCCTCGGCCGGACGGTCGAAGGTCGAGGAGATGACCTCGCCCTTCACCGACCGCTGCATGTCGGTGACCTCTTCGGGACGCTCGTCGACCAGGACGACCATCAGGTGGCACTCGGGGTTGTTGTGCGTGATCGCGTTGGCGATCGCCTGCATGATCATGGTCTTGCCGGTCTTCGGCGGGGCCACGATCAGACCGCGCTGGCCCTTGCCGATGGGCGCGACGAGGTCGATGATGCGGGTCGTCAGCACCCCCGGGTCGGTCTCCAGGCGGAGCCGGTCCTGCGGGTACAGCGGCGTCAGCTTGTTGAACTCCGGGCGTCCCCGGCCGTGTTCGGGCGCCATGCCGTTGACCGAGTCGAGCCGGACCAGCGCGTTGAACTTCTCGCGCCGCTCGCCCTCCTTCGGCTGGCGGACCGCGCCGGTGATGTGGTCGCCCTTGCGCAGGCCGTTCTTGCGGACCTGGGCGAGGGAGACGTACACGTCGTTCGGTCCGGGCAGGTAGCCCGAGGTGCGGATGAACGCGTAGTTGTCGAGGATGTCGAGGATGCCCGCGACCGGGATCAGCACGTCGTCGTCGGTGATCTGCGGCTCGGCGGCCATGCCCTCGTCGCGTCCGCGCCGGCCCCGGCGGTCGCGGTAACGTCCGCGCCGGCCGCGCCGGCCACCGTCGAAGTCGTCGTCGTCCTGCGGGCCGTTGTTACGGTCCTGGCGGCCGCCGCCCTGCTGCTGGCGCTGCTGCTGGCCACCGCCCTGGTTCTGCTGGTCGTCGCCCTTGTTACGGCGGTCCCGGTCGCGGTCGCGGCCGCGGTCCCGGCGGTCGCGGCGGCGGCCCTCGCCGCCGTCGGCGTCGGACCGGCCGTCGCCCTGGTGCTGCTGGCCGCCCTGGTGCTGGTTCTGGTTCTGCTGGGACCGGTCGGCCGTGTCGGCCTTCTGGTCACCGCGGGCCTCGGTGCGGGCCTCGGCGGCGACCGTCTCGGTCTGGGCCGCCGGGCTGCCGGCGTCGGCGGTGGCGCGGCGCCGACCGCGGCCGGCCGGGACCTCGTCGGCGGCGGGCTGCCCGGGGATCTCGATCTGCTGCTGGGCGGAGGCGGCCTTCTCGGCGGAGTCGGTGGCCTTGGCCGCCTTCTTCTCGGCCTTCTCGGTCTTGTCGACCTTGCCGGCCGCGGGGGCCTCGTCGCCGGTACGGGTCCGGGAGGTGGAGCGGCGCTTGGGCTTGGCCTCGGCGGCGCCGTCGGCGGCCTTGGCGGGGGCTCCTCCCCCGGCCTGCGCTTCCTTGATGACCTCGATCAGCTGGCTCTTGCGCATCCGCGCGGTGCCCCTGATGCCCAGGCCGGAGGCGACCTGCTGCAACTCGGCCAGCACCATGCCCTCGAGGCCGGTACCGCGGCGCCGCCGGGAGCCGGCACCGCTGGCAGGCGCGGAGGCGTCCGTGGCGGGCGCGGCAGCGGTCTCCTCGACACGTGCGCCCATCAGATCGGTGGTGTCGCTCACGAAGGGTCCTTCCCTGGAGCGGACGTCGGCCTGTCTGGCTCGGCGACCGGTTGTGCTGTCCGGCTTCGGTCCTTGCTGTGCGAACCGTGCCGGGGCGGTGGTCCGCCTAAGCGGCGGAAGAGATATCTGGTGATGGCGCTTCCCCTGGCCGTGGCACCCGGTGTCTGTGTCACGCGGCCTGGTCGCACCGGTTCCGGAGCGATTCCGGACCGCTCAGTGTCGATGGACGCCGTACTGCCCGCGTACGGCACTCACCACACAAGGCGGTTTGGGGGGCTCCCGGAAGAATGTCTGTCCCGGACGGGGACACGAGGCACCTCGCCATGGTGGGGTCGGGTGCAGACTTGAGGTTAACACTACCGGATCCAACAAATATTCCCCCTCTCGAAATCCGGCAACCGTGCGCGGCTAAATGTCACTGGTGGTTGCCAGCGGGAGCACGCTCGCCCCCTTCAGATCGAGGCTCAGCCGGTTCGCGGCCCAGTCCTCGCCCGCCAGCGCCTCGACCTTGTCGGCGGCGGCGGCGTCGACCAGCGCCATGACCGTGGGTCCGGCGCCGGAGATCACCGCGGGGATGCCGTCGCCCCGCAGCCGCTCCACCAGCGCCGCGCTCTCCGGCATGGCCGGCGCGCGGTACTCCTGGTGCAGCCGGTCCTCGGTGGCCGGCAGCAGCAGCTCGGGGCGCCGGGTCAGGGCCTCGACGAGCAGCGCGGCGCGGCCCGCGTTGGCGGCGGCGTCGACGTGCGGCACGGAGCGCGGGAGCAGTCCGCGCGCCGTCTGTGTCAGTACCGGCTTACCCGGTACGAAAACCACCGGAACGATGGAATCGGCCGGCTCCATCCTGATCGCGCGGGCGGCGCCGCTTTCCAGCCAGGACAGGGTGAAACCGCCGAGCAGACAGGCCGCGACGTTGTCGGGGTGGCCCTCGATCTCGGTGGCGAGGTCGAGCAGCGCCGCGTCGTCGAGGCGGGCCTCGCCGCCTATGGTCACCGCGCGGGCGGCGACGATGCCGGCGCAGATGGCGGCGGAGGAGGAGCCGAGGCCGCGGCCGTGCGGGATGCGGTTGGCGCACACGATCTCCAGGCCGCGCGGCTGTCCGCCGAGCAGTTCGAAGGCGGTGCGCAGGGAGCGTACGAGCAGGTGCTTCTCGTCGCGCGGCAGCGTCTCGCTGCCCTCGCCCGCGATGTCGATGCCCAGTCCGGAGTCGGCCACCCGGACGACGACGTCGTCGTAGAGCCCCAGGGCCAGGCCGAGGGCGTCGAAGCCCGGGCCGAGGTTGGCGCTGGTGGCGGGGACGCGCACCCGGACGGCGGCGGCGCGGAAGGCGGGACCGGCCATCGCTCGTTGACTCTCCTTGAGCTGCGTGATGGTCGAACGACTGTCGAGGTCAGCGAGGTCAGTGAAATGTTTCGATGACTTTCGATGACTTCGAGGCCGAATGACTTTCGATGAACATCCGATGACGTACGAGAACCCTGGGGCCGCCGCTCCCTGCCGAACGGGTGACCGCGGCCCCGGCCGCTTCAGGCCGCGTGGTCGGCCGCGGAGACGACGCGGCACCGCGGCATATGCGACGGGCGGGTTCAGTACAGCCTATCGAAGGTAGGTTCCGTGGCGACATAGGGCGCACAGGAGGCGCACGATGCGTGTCGTAAGCCCCCCGTGCAACCCCCCGCTGTACGGCTCCCGTAAGGACGGGTCGGGTCAGACCAGGCCGAGGCGCTCGGCGGCCGTCGCGGCGTCGACCGGGACGGTGACCGGCTGCGGCGCGCCGGCCACGGCCCAGTCGGGGTCCTTGAGCCCGTTGCCGGTGACGGTGCAGACGATGCGCTGCCCCGGGTCGACCTTGCCCTGCTCGGCGGCCTTCAGCAGACCGGCCACCGACGCGGCGGAGGCGGGCTCGACGAAGACGCCCTCCTGGGAGGCCAACAGCCGGTAGGCGCGCAGGATCTCACGGTCCGTCACCTCGTCGATGGCGCCGCCCGACTCGTCCCGCGCGGCGATCGCGTAGTCCCAGGAGGCGGGGTTGCCGATCCGGATGGCGGTGGCGATGGTCGAGGGGTCCTTGACCACCTCGCCGCGCACGATCGGCGCGCTGCCGGACGCCTGGAACCCCCACATACGGGGAGTCCGCGCGCTGATCCCGTCGGCGGCGTACTCCTTGTACCCCTTCCAGTACGCGGTGATGTTGCCCGCGTTGCCGACCGGCAGGACGTGGATGTCGGGCGCGTCGCCGAGCATGTCGACGATCTCGAAGGCGGCCGTCTTCTGCCCCTCGATCCGCACCGGGTTGACCGAGTTGACCAGCGCGACGGGGTAGTTGTCGCTGAGCGCGCGGGCCAGCGTCAGGCAGTCGTCGAAGTTGCCGTCGACCTGGAGGATCTTGGCACCGTGGACGAGCGCCTGCCCCATCTTCCCGAGTGCGATCTTGCCCTGCGGCACGAGCACGGCGGACACCATGCCGGCCCGTACCCCGTACGCGGCGGCGGAGGCCGACGTATTGCCGGTGGAAGCACAGATGACGGCCTGCGCGCCCTCCTCCTTGGCCTTGCTGATGGCCATGGTCATGCCCCGGTCCTTGAAGGACCCGGTCGGATTGGCCCCTTCGACCTTGAGGTGGACCTCGCAGCCCGTGCGCTCGGAGAGCACCTGCGCGGGCACGAGCGGCGTGCCGCCCTCGCGGAGCGTCACGACCGGCGTGCTGTCGGAGACGGGGAGCCGGTCCCGGTACTCCTCGATGATTCCGCGCCACTGGTGGGTCATTGCTGGTTACTCTCCTTCAACCCGCATGATGCTGGCGACACCCCGCACGGTGTCGAGCTTGCGCAACGCCTCGACGGTGCCGCCGAGGGCGGCGTCGGACGCGCGGTGGGTGACGACGACGAGGGAGGCCTCGCCGTCCTTCCCGGACTGCCGGACGGTGTCGATCGACACCCCGTGCTCGGCGAACACCGTGGCCACCTGGGCGAGCACGCCCGGTTTGTCGGCGACGTCGAGACTGATGTGGTACCGCGTGACGACCTCGCCCATCGGCGACACCGGCAGCGCGGCGTACGCGGACTCACCGGGCCCGCGCCCGCCGCCGAGCCGGTTGCGGCAGACGGCGACCAGGTCGCCGAGCACGGCGGACGCGGTCGGCGCACCGCCGGCCCCGGGCCCGTAGAACATGAGCTGCCCGGCCGCGTCGGACTCCACGAACACCGCGTTGTACGCCCCGCGCACGCCCGCCAGCGGATGGCTGAGCGGAATCATCGCGGGATGCACCCGGGCCGTGACCGACCCCCCGTCCACCGCCCGCTCACAGATGGCGAGCAGCTTGATGGTGCAGCCCATCTCCGTGGCGGAAGCGAAGTCGGCGGCGGTGACCTCGGTCATGCCCTCGCGGTGCACGTCGTCGAGGCGGACCCGGCTGTGGAAGGCGATCCCGGCGAGGATGGCGGCCTTGGCCGCGGCGTCGAACCCCTCGACGTCGGCCGTCGGATCGGCCTCGGCGTACCCGAGCGCGGTCGCCTCGTCGAGGGCCTCCTGGTACCCGGCCCCGGTCGAGTCCATCTTGTCGAGGATGAAGTTGGTCGTCCCGTTCACGATCCCGAGCACCCGGTTGACCTTGTCGCCGGCGAGCGACTCGCGCAGCGGCCGGAGCAGCGGGATGGCACCGGCGACGGCGGCCTCGTAGTAGAGGTCCTTCTCGTTCGCGGCCGCGGCGGCGTGCAGCGCGGCCCCGTCCTGGGCGATCAGCGCCTTGTTGGCGGAGACCACGGAGGCGCCGTGCTCGAAGGCGGTGGTGATGAGTGTCCGGGCGGGCTCGATCCCGCCGATGACCTCCACCACCACATCGATGTCGCCGCGCTTGACGAGGGCGGTCGCGTCGGTGGTGACGAGGGCGGGGTCGATGCCGGCCCGCACCCGGTCGGGCCGCCGTACCGCGACACCCGCCAGCTCCAGGGGCGCGCCGATCCGGGCGGCGAGGTCGTCGGCGTGCGTCGTCATGATGCGGGCCACCTCAGAGCCGACGACTCCACAGCCCAGCAGCGCCACCTTCAGCGGACGCGTACGCATCATCCGACCTCGTTTCCTCATACCGTATGCGGTGGAACCAGTCTCACTCACCGGACGGGAGTTTCTGCCCTTCGTCCGGATCGTGAGACATTTATTTCATTTGCGGAGGCCGGTGGACGTGAAGATCTCCGGCCCGCTTTCGTTTTGCCGGGCTGCTCATCCGACGTCGAGCCGCAGCAGGTCCTCCTCGGTCTCCCGCCGCACGATGACCCGCGACTCGCCGTCCCGGACGGCGACGACCGGCGGCCGCAGCGCGTGGTTGTAGTTGCTGGCCATGGACCGGCAGTACGCCCCGGTCGCCGGTACGGCGATCAGGTCACCGGGTACCAGGTCGCCCGGCAGGAACGCGTCCTTGACCACGATGTCCCCGCTCTCGCAGTGCTTGCCGACGACCCGGGCGAGCATCGGCTCGGCGGCGGAGGCGCGGGAGACGAGAGCGACGCTGTACTCGGCGTCGTAGAGCGCGGTGCGGATGTTGTCGGACATGCCGCCGTCGACGGAGACGTAGGTCCGGAGGTTCTCCAGCGGCTTGACGGTGCCGACCTCGTAGAGCGTGAAGGCGGTGGGCCCGACGATGGCCCGTCCGGGCTCGACGGAGATCCGCGGCACCCGCAGCCCCGCGCCCTCGCACTCGCGGGTCACGATCTCGGTCAGCGCCTTGGCGATCTCGTGCGGCTCGCGGGGGTCGTCGTCACTGGTGTACGCGATCCCGAGCCCGCCGCCGAGGTCGATCTCGGGCAGCTCGACCCCGTGCTCGTCGCGGATGTCCTTGAGCAGCCCGACCACCCGGTGCGCGGCGACCTCGAACCCGGACATGTCGAAGATCTGCGACCCGATGTGCGAGTGGATGCCGATGACCTCGAGCCCGTCGAGCTGCAACGCCCGCCGCACGGCCTCCGCCGCCTGCCCGCCGGCCAGCGGAATCCCGAACTTCTGGTCCTCGTGCGCGGTGGCGATGAACTCGTGGGTGTGCGCCTCGACCCCGACGGTGATCCGGATCTGCACCCGCTGCCGCTTGCCGAGTTCCTGCGCGATGTGGGCGACGCGGACGATCTCCTGGAAGGAGTCGAGGACGATCCGGCCGACGTCGGCGCGGATGGCCCTTTCGATCTCCGCCTTGGACTTGTTGTTGCCGTGGAAGGCGATGCGGTCGGCGGGCATGCCGGCGGAGAGCGCGGTGGCGAGTTCCCCGCCGCTGCACACGTCGAGGTTCAGCCCTTCCTCGTGCAGCCAGCGCACCACGGCCCGGGACAGGAACGCCTTGCCGGCGTAGAACACGTCGGCGTCACTGCCGAAGGCACCGCGCCAGGCCCGCGCCCGGGCCCGGAAGTCGGCCTCGTCGAGGATGTAGGCGGGGGTGCCGTGCTGCTCGGCGAGCGTCTTCACGTCGACGCCGCCGACGGTGACGACGCCGTCCGCGTTCCGGCCCACCGTGTGGGCCCAGACCTTGGCGTCGAGGTCGTTGAGGTCGGTCGGCGGAGCGGAGTAGTGCCCCTCGGGGAGGACGTCCGCGTGACGGGGTCCGGCGGGGTGTGCGGAACGGCTCATGATTCTGGTGGCTCTCTCGGTCTCTGGGGTCTCTCGGTGGTCAGAGGTGGTCGGGTGCGTCGATGCCGAGCAGGGAGAGGCCGCCGGCCAGCACCACCCCGGCGGCTTCGGCGAGCGCGAGCCGGGCACGGTGGGCGGCCGAGGGTTTCTCGTCCCCGAGCGGGAGTACGGCGGGGAGCGGCGGCAGCGTGGCATCGGCGACGGCGACCAGGTGCCGGGCGAGCCGGTCGGGGGCGTGCGCGCGGGCGGCGGCGGCCAGGACACGGGGGTGGTCGGCGAGGGCGCTCGTCAGCTCTTCGGTGCCGGCGGTGGGGCCGGGCTCGGGGACGAAGCCCAGGTCGGCGGCGTTGCGGAGGAGGGCGCGGGTACGGGCGTGGGCGTACCGAACGCGGAAGAGGGGGTTGCTCTCGCGCTGCACGAGGTGCTCGTCGGCGCCGGTGCGGGGCCGGTCGTGGGGGGCGGGGTGCAGCAGGGCCCAGCGTCCGGCGTCGGGGCCGAGGGCGAGGACTGCGTCGGGGTCGCCGACCGGGACGGGACGGGTGGTGACGTCGAGGGCTCCGGGCGTGGCGTCGACGCGGGCCCCGTCCATCACCACCGCCCACTCCTCCGGCGGCGGAGCCGCGCAACTGGTGCGTACGGGCACGCCCTGGGCCCGCAGCAGCCGGGCGACGCTGTCCATGACGACGAGGGCGCGGAGTTCGCGGGGGCAGTGCAGGTGGACGACGGCCGCTGGGCGGACGGGAGCGTCGGGAGCATCGACGTGCCCGTACCTGGTCCGCCGCCGCAGAACTTCCGCGACGAGCACACCGGGGGCCGCGTCACCGAGGGAGAGGTTGAGAAACCCGGGCCCGGTGACGACGACATCGGAGATCCCGTCCACCCCGACGAGATAGGACCGCAGTGTGTCGGCGACCTCCCGGGGCGGCCGCTTGGCCGGCCGGGCGAGCTGGAGGGCGAGGTTGCTGGCGTAGTCGCCGCATCCCCCGGGCCCCGGCGGCGCGACCACGACCCGCTCCGGAACGGTCACGGTGAGCTTTCCGTCGTCGACAGCGCGACGCACCGCGTGCAGCAGGGTGCGGGAGAGCTCGACGGGGGTCACGGGACCAGCGTATGGGAGGAGGGGGGCGGGTACGCGAACCGGTTTCGCCAGCATTCCGGGATGTGGACGCAACGCCGTCCGCTCCCCTCTCGGCGGCGGCTACCCGGCCTGCTCGGCGCGGCTCTCGACGTCCCGGTAACCGCCCGCCGCACTCCCCTCGCCCGCCCTGCGCTCGGCGAGCCTGCGCACGAGGCCGACGAGCTCGGCCGGCTCGAACGGCTTGGAGAGGAAGGCGTCGACGCCGACCCCGAGCCCGGCCTCGACCTCGTGCTGACTGCACGCGCTGATGATGGCGAGGGGAAGATCCCGGGTCCGAGGATCGGCACGCAGCCGCCCGGCGGTCCGAATCCCGTCAAGCCGGGGCATGACGACATCCAGCGTGATGACGTCGGGCCGCACCTGATGAACGACTTCCAGACACTCGGCACCATCGGCCGCGGTCACGACCTCGAAGCCCTCCAGCTCGAGGTTGACCCTGATCAACTGCCGGATGACCTTGTTGTCGTCCACAACAAGCACCCGGCGCGACGCCCCTGGCACACCTCGAGAGTAGGTCGACGTCGGCCATCGCGTCCGGGTTTTCCCTACTTCTGCCCTGTGCGGGGGACTCGGGGCTCGCCCCGGGCCGCCGGGCACCTACGGCGACCCGCGGAAACCCGTTCATGACCACCCCGAGCGAGCTGGTAGTGTTCTACCCGTCGCCGCGAGCGAGAAGCACCGCGACCGACACGCCCCCGTAGCTCAGGGGATAGAGCAACGGCCTCCGGAGCCGTGTGCGCAGGTTCGAATCCTGCCGGGGGCACCTTGCAATAGGTGCCCAAAGACCCCGCCATCAGCGGTAACGCTGAAGTCGGGGTCTTCGCGTGTGTGCGGGCGGATGCCGCCAGAAGCAGGCGTTTGCCAGTGATCACGTTGCAATAGCGTGATGATCTTGGAGTGTCAGTAGCAGGTCAGCGCCTCTGTCTGCGCGGCGCCCGCACCCTGCACCGAGAGGTCCTGAAGCCGCCCGGCCGGGCCCACCCAAGCGCTTCAACTCCCTCCCTGGTGCCGCCTCTCACCTCTCGACCAACCCATCACCGAACAGGCCCTGCCAACCACAAGGGCCGGCACCTTCGACCGCCATGCCACCCCAAGGCGCTAACGGACGACCCAGCCTGACGGACGAGCAGGAGTTCAACGGCGACCGAAGCCGCACTGGTCACACAAAGGTAACAAAGAGGCCGATAGAGGTGACGGCAGCCGCTGGCGTGCGCTTTACTGGCATGCACAGAACAGAGGCGAATGACGGCCTAAAATTATTTAGTTTTGCTAAGCAACTTACTTTGACCAGCAACGGTTTATTAACAGCGGAAGGAAAGAATTAATGCGTAAGAACTGGTACCGAATCGTCAATGAAGCTTTGAAAAGTGGAGACGGGACACTTCGCCTCGTGTTTCTGATGGCCTCGGGAGTCGGGTGCGGGGCCGCGCTCGTGGGGGTGCTGGTTGTGGCTCGACTCGTAGGTCTGCTTTAGGCGAAAGGTGCAGCACATAGCCGTGCGACAACAACATCATTGGCCTGGCGCCCCACTCCCTTGAGTCCCTGACCGGGCTGTCTACCCAGAGGCCCACCGCCAACTGCGGCTCAGGAAGAGGCGAGGCTCTCCTGCAGATCAGCGCGTCAGCTTGCCCTGTTCACGGATGAGGCGAAGCCCCTGAGCGCTCCCGGGGCTTCGCCTCATCGACATGCCGCGTGTCAGTGGCTGGTGCTGTCTCCCTCCCTCAGGCCCTGCATGATCCGGTCGTTCATCTCCTGCTCCTGGCCGTCGATGCACTTGGCGTAGATCTTCAGCAGGACGTCCACCGAGTGGCCGGCGCGGGCAGCGACCTCCGGGGCAGGTACGCCGGAGTTGAGCCACTGGGAGACACCCGCGTGGCGAAGGTCGTACGGCCGGGAGGCCAGGACCGAGGACACCTGATGCGGGACGAGCGCCAGTTCCCGGGCTTGCTTCCACGCGCGGGAGTACGAGGAGGCGGCGATCACGTTGCCCCGCTCGCTGGCGAACAGCCGGCCGTCCTCCGCCGTGCCGAACTCCTTCAGGTGCTCGCGGAGCAGCCGCACGAGTGGCGGCGGGATCGGCACCGTGCGTACCTCACCCTGGGCACGCTGCTTGAGGCCACGCCGATCGTGCGCCTCACCCGAGTCGGTCCACGTCTTACCGGCCGTCGGACGCGTCTCCGCCAGCTCGATACGACCCCAGCCACCCACCGGAAGCGTGCAGTCCGAACGACGCAGGCCGAGTGCCTCACCCGGCCGCATGGCCGCGTAGTACAGGCACCCGAAGAACGCCCGCAGCCGTCGACCGCTCGCCCGCTCGTAGCCGCCGACGTACGTGAGTGCCGTCAGTAGCTCTCGTGCCTGCCGAGGGTTGACCACCACCCTCCGGTCGACTTCCTGCACCGCCCGCTTGCCCCGTTTGCGGCGCACCCGAGCCAGGGGGTTGGAGGTCAGGTACTCCAGCTCTACCGCGTACTCCAGAGCGTTGAAGACGACGGCACGGCGCCGCCTGTACGTCTGCGTCGCTGCCGGCTTGCCGTCCAGCCGTCGCCCAAGTCCATCGATCAGTTCGTGCACCCGGGCGATCTCCAGCAGTTCCGCCAGGGGAAGCGACGCCTTCTCGATCCATCGGACAGCGGCGGCGATCTCCTCCGGACGTTCCCGATCCCGCCGGGGAACAGGCAGGACATACGATCGCAGCGCCCGGCGCAGCATCTCCGGAGTTGGGCGGCCGCGCCCAGGTTTCACCAGGACGGGCACGACCGTCGCCAGTGCGTCCGTCATGCTGTCCCGCTGCTTCGCCGATGCATCGGCCCAGCGGGCATCCACGTACGCGACCGCCAGACCGAGAAACGAGACAGCGGCTCTGCCACCCCGGAGCGAGTCCGGCAACCCTGTCACCGTGTCGAAAGGCTCACCCTTGTCCAGGGCGCGTACGAGCTTCGACCGGAAGCGGTCAGCAAGTGCCTTGGTCTTGTAGGACTCGCTGAACGGCTGCCCGTCGACCGCCCAGCGCACCAGATGCGTGGGCTTCTTGGTGGTCTTATTGACCGACAGCTTCCAGACAGAGGCTTTGTACGACTTCATCGCATGCCTCCGTCCTCATGTTCTGCCCGCATTTCCACCCAGGCGTCGAGCGCGTCACGCCGGACCCGGAGTTCGCCGTTCGGGAGCCGGATGCAGGCGGGGGCGAGGTGGAGTTCACGCCAGCGGTAGAAGGTGCGGCGGGAGACGCCGCCCAGTTCCTCGAGGACTTGGCGCACGGTGAGCAGCTCGATGCCGGTCCGGTCACGCGCCATGGGGAACACCGTCCTCCCGTACCGAGGCCGCGAGGAGGGCGGCTTCCGGGGAGCAGCCGCGTCCGGCGTACCGCCACTGGCCGACGTAGGCCACGGGATGGCCCTCCAGGCCCAGGGCCGCGCGCTGCTCCTGGGCGCGGTGCTCGGCGCGGGCGCGGCGGAGTTCGCCGAGGGTGGTCGAGTAGCGGCGGGACTTGGTGGAGAAGTGGCCGCCGTAGCCGAGCATGTGCGCCCAGCGGCGCAGGCCGAGGCCCGCGAAGGCGGGGAGGCCGCCGAGCCACCAACACGTACCGATCATGCGCAGCACGTGCGCCCGTACCGGCAGAAGGACCATTTCCCGGGCAGACCGGATACGTCCGTCGACCGCGCCGGCCGTCTCGGCGCCCTTGGTGGCGTACTTGGCGATGTACCCGGCAACCGCGCCCGGCGCAGGCCGCTCCCCCACAGGTGACGCGGCGACCGGGCGTACGTCGACCTGAGCGCCGAAGCGCAGCACACGCGCCCCGACGACCGCCGAGCCAGGCGCCTGGAAACGGACCCGCGCGACGGCCGCAGGGACGGCATCGGCGAGCAGAGCGGCGCTCGCCCAGGAGGGCGGTGGCGAGTCCGGCCCGTCCGGGCCGTCGAGGCGGACCACGGCATGGAAGTGGACCAGGCCGCGCCGCTGGTACTCGGCGACCTTCGCGTACGAGAGCCGGGCAACGTCCGCCAGCTCGGCACGGGACAGCGCGGCCCGGCGGGCGATCTCCCGCCGCAGCTCGATGCCGAAGCGGTGCCAGAGCAGGCCGGCGCAGGACTGCCAGAGCACGGCCCCGGCGTAGTCGTAGCAGCGCGGGCAGAGGGGTTCGCCGAGGCAGGGGTCATCCGGCGCGTGCCGCTCGGAGCAGCCGAGGGGCACGCCGTGTGGGCAGTTCTTCGCATCCCGGCGGGGACGGCACGGGCGTACGCGGCCCGACCGCTCCCGGCGGGTGTGGACCGGCCCGAAGCCGGGAGCGGTGAGGGTGGCGAACACTCGGGGGTGCTCGCTCACCGAATCCGGTACCGCCTTGCCGCCGACGAGGCCGGCGCGTACGAGTTGGTAGGTGTCCGCCTGGTACACGCGGGAGCAGGCGGGGCAGACCGAGGCACGGCGGTTGCCGCAGGCGGTCAGCAGACGCCTGCCGTTCGGGTCGGAGCCGTCGACGTCGGTCAGGGCTTCCCCCGTCGCCGTATCGACCAGGCGGGCGGAGCCGACGAGGTGGACCGGGTTGGTGCAGCCGCCGAGGCGGATGACGGTACGACGCCAGTCGGGGAAGTCGGGCCGGGCCGCACGGTCCAGCAACGCGGCCACGGCGGGCGGGAGCGGCGGCGGCGCGTTCATCGGCGCCCTCCGTTCCCGGGGCCGAAGGCGTACCCCATGACGGCGGCGATGGTCTCCGGTCGGGTCTTGGCGCTGAACCGGTGTGTCGGGTCCGTCAGCCAGACCGCTGCGGCGTGGCCGGGGCAGAGGCGGCGTTCGGTGTTGTCGAGGGCGACCAGGACGACCTGTTCGTGGCCGGCGCAGGTGGCCGGGTAGTCGTCGGGCGCCCGGAGGTCGCAGTCCGGCGCGTGGGATTTGCGCGGACGGTGGGCGGTGGACACAGTGTGAGTGCTCCTTTCACTGCTCATGTGGCGGAGGGAGTGGGCTCCTGGCGGGGTCGGGTTTGGCGACTTCGCGCCCCGTCGGGAGCCCGCGGAACGGGTGGTCACTGCCGGTCCTGGGGCGGAACGCCAATGACCAGGTACGAGATGGGGCCGAACTCACGGCGGGCGTCGAAGTAGCCCATGCCGATGTCGGCGACCGGGACGCCGAGCGCGGAGGCAGCGGACTCCACCCCGGCCCGGCGGGCGTCGGAGTCGTCCGCGTCGACCAGGACGGCGAAGGACGGGCGGCGCGGCACGAGGACGGTCGGGTTGGCGGTCAGGAAATCGGTCAGCTCCCGCAGGCCGGCCAGGAAGGCGGCACGGTCACCGGAGCGGATGGTGTAGTCGGACACGGACGGATGCCTTTCGTTCGGGTCGTTCGTCGGGGCACGTCGCGGCACGCGGTGTGGAGGGCTCAGAAGCGCATCTGTCCGAGCAGGCCGTTCACCCCGGAGAGCAGGAGCGAGACCAGCGGCGCGGCGACGGTGCGGGAGAGCAGGAAGCCGAAGGCGCCGCAGAGCAGCACGTCCAGCCAGCGCAGGTAGCGGATGCGCAGGAGGAACCAGATCGCGAGGCCGAGCAGCAGCACGGCCGAGGTGGTGACCAGCACGGTGACGCTCCTTGTCAGGCCAGGGCGGCGGACAGTTCGGGCAGTGCGGGGGTCAGGTGCGCGTGGGCGGTGGCGACGGCTTCGGCGTCCGCCTCGGTGACCAGGTGGGACCGGCCGCGCTCCCAGCCGTCGCCGGAGGCGAGCACGGCGGTGCCGGCCTGTTCGGGGGTGATGGCTTGAGCGGCCTTGAGGGCGTCCGGATTGAGGTCACCGAGGGTCATTTCCGCCGTGCCGGGGTCGGCGACGCGGTGGCAGACCCGGCCGCCGAGTTGGGCTCGAAGCGCGGTGACTCCGGGCCCCAGGTCGGAGCCGACGCGCTGCCCGGCGACGACGAGGAAGACGCCGAGGGCCGCGCCGAGCTGGGCAAGCCGGATCAGGGCGGTGCCGGCCGCATGGGCTTCGTCCTTCTCGTGTCGTCCGGCGACGAGGAAGAGTTCCGCGATCTCGTCCACGATGACGACGACCGGGACCGGCCGTTCCTTCTCGGCGAGGCCCCATATGTTGCGGACCCCGGCGGTGCGGCAGACCGTCATCCGGTCGAGGGTGAGGTCCACCAGCGCGGACAGCAGCCGTACCGCCTGTGCCCGGTCGGTCGCGAGGGCGGAGAGGCGGGGGCCGTAGAGGGACAGTTCCATGCCGCCCTTGCAGTCGATCCCGACGAGGGCGACCGGTTGCGGAGCGAGTCCGGCGACGAGAGCGTGGATCAGCGTGGACTTGCCGGAGCGCGTGGCGCCGACGATCAGCCAGTGCGGGATGCGGCGCAGGTCGATGACCCAGGACGCCCCGGTTTCCAGCGTCCCGACGACGACCCGCAGCAGCCGCCCCGGCCCCCGGGAACGGGGCACCCGAGGTGCGGCGAGCGGATCGGCGTACAGGGCGGCGATCCGTACGACGCCGGGCCGTAGGCAGGTGACGCGGACCGCGTGAACCTGCCAGTCCTCCGCCATAGCGGGGGCCGCCTTCACGAAGTCGTCGGGCAGCTGTCCCGGCAGCAGCCGCGCCACGAGTTCGAAGCCGGCCGCCGTGGGCCGGATGAAACCGTGCCGGGGGACGCGCGGTTGGGGCGGCGGAGCGCCGTTCCCGACGAGCCCGGACACCACGGTCAGCGCCGGGCGACGGCTCACGGCGAGCCCACACCCGGCCATCAGCGCCCGCCAGGTACGGGCGACGCGGAAGGCGGAGGCCGGGTAACTGAGTAACAGCCACCAGGCGGCCGGGGACCTCCGGCGCAGCGCCGGGCCTACGATCAGCAGGCCCGACGCGACGACGGCGGCGACCACGAGGACCCGTCCCGGCCAGGTGGCCCCGGCCGACGGGTCGGAGGACGCCAGGATCATCACTGCCCGGCCCCCTTGGCGGCGGAAGCCGCGTGGAGGGGGCGGATCTCGGCGGCGCGGTAGGCGATGCCGTGCCGTCCCTCGTTCTCCCAGGGAACGGCGACCAGGTCCCGCACGGTGACGGGGGTGCCGATCTGCACGCCGGACGGCTCACCGGGGACGCTCACGTTCACCACGTCCGCCGAGGTGCCAGCCATCAGGCACAGGCCCACCTGGTACAGCGTCTTGCCGGTGTCGCGGTCGACCCGCACCTGCCCGGACTCACGGTTCACGAGCCGCGGAGCCGGGGGCACGGCGCAGATGATCCCCGTGTACTTCGCGGTGTCGATCGGAAGGGTTGCCACAGTTCTGGACTCCTCACATCTGGATGACGAGCAGCCGCAGGACGGCCCTACGGACAGCTAGACCACCCGTAGTACGGGTGGCGTGAGTCCAGATTGGCGACCCGTAGTACGGGTTGTCAACCGGGTTGGGGATGGGAGAAGCTGTCTACGGCCGTGGACAAGTTGTTCACGAGGACGCACAACCCGCAGAGGCCGAGGCCACGGAGGACAGGGCATGCCGCCGAAGAACACGCAGCCGAAGTACCGGCAGATTGCCGACTACCTGCGCGAAGGCATCCTTGACGGCACCTTCCCCGCCGGCCAACCGCTCCCGTCGGAGGAGGCGTTGGCCAAGCAGTTCGGCGTGACACGCCCCACAGTCCGTCAGGGACTTACCGAGCTACGGGCATCCGGCTTGGTCGAGGCCATCATGGGCCGGGGCACGTTCGCCCGCTCCCCCCACAACCGCCCCAGCTTCACCTACCCGCGCGGCGTCCGCCGCTCGCCCGACGGTCAGTACACCGAGGCCGACGGCATCCGCTGGACCGACGCCGAGGAGCCCACGGCCACCCGCACGGACGCCCCCCTCGCACTCGCCGACCTGCTGCGCATCCCACCGGGGGAGCCACTGTTCACGTACGACGCGTTGCAGACCGCGGACCAGGGCCGCCTACGCCAACTTCATCGCACCTACGTGCCGTTCTCGGTACTCCTCGGCACCAAGTACGAGGAGACGCCTCCACCGCCGGCCCCGCAGCTCTACAACGCCTTGGCGGAGCTGGGTCACGAGCTGCACTTCACGGAGTACGTCCGCACCCGCATGCCCCTGCCGGACCAGGCCCAGGCGCTCCGGCTTGCCGACGGGGTACCCCTGCTGCATGTGCTGCGCGTGACGCTCACCGCCGCCGACAAGCCGCTTGCTCTGGAGGAGTTCCACCTTCCGGGGCATGACTTGGAGCTTGCGTTCCGGCTGTAACGGCAGCCCCAGGAGCAGCGCTGCGGTTCAGACTTTCTCCACTTCATCAAGGCGGCTCGCTCCGCTCCCCGCGCGCGGCCCGGCCCCCGGCCGGGCCTGCGCTCCTGCCTCCGCCCCGCTCCAGCCCGGCAGACGCCCGTGCCACGCGCACAGTAGTCACCGACCTGGACCCCCCGCAGTCAGCCCCGGACGATAACCGATTCTGGAGACATCATCTGGTTTCGCACGTAAACTATGGACCTCTTGCCGCCTGCCAGGGGGATGGAAAGTGTCCGGAGCGCAAACCCTGATCACGACTGTCTACGAACAGTGGAAGAGTCAAAATGCTGCCCATATGTCAGATGCCGATGCGTGGGAGATTTTTCTTGCCTGGCTGCTTTTGCGTGACAAAGATGTAACCCTTGACGCTATCAGCGATGGAGTCGTTGACGGGTCGAACGACGGTGGCGTTGATGCCATCTACACCATTCTAGAGGGCAGCATTCTGCCGATTGACCATCAGGTAGTCGAAGAGCCGCAAGCAGCGCGAGAGCTGCCAGAAGGCCTTGAACTGGCACTCTACGTTATTCAATCAAAATTCAGTCAGAGCTTCACCCAAAATTCCGTCTCGGCACTCCAATCCGTCTTGCCTTCCGCTCTTGATCTGGGGAGCCGACTTGAGGAACTGTCTGACGAACTCAACGAGCAAGTCATCGAAAAGCTGACTGTATTTCGCTCTGCCTACAAGAATCTTCTCGTTAGGCGACCGAAGGTCTTTGTGAAAGTGGTACTCGGAAGCCGAGGGCTCACAGAGCAAGCCAACATCAACGTGACCAGCAGAGCAGAGCGACTGAGAGAGGATATTCTTCTTAAGCTCCCGTCTGCAGATGTCACCGTTGACCTACTTGGCGCTGACGAACTTTGGCGCATGTACGACACCCGCAAGGCTGAAACCCTCACGCTCGAATGCGATGAAGTGTTGACGAGCGGCGAGTCATACGTAGCTCTGGCTCGACTGTCAAGCTTCGTCAGGCTAATTACCGATGACAATCTCACACTGAGAAGACATATTTTCGAAGCCAACGTTCGGGATTACCAGGGACAAGTTGCTGTCAATAAGGAAATCTTGAGCTCGCTGAACGAGAGCGCTAGCCCGGACTTCTGGTGGCTAAACAACGGTGTAACTATTGTATGCGATGAGGCGCATAGCGTAGGAAAGACTTTCGCACTAAAAAACATTCAAATCGTCAACGGCCTCCAGACTTCGCACACCATTTTCAATTGGCACAAGGAGCGGGCAGAGAAAGGCGAGAGCCTTCCCGCCGATGATCGGAAAATTCTTGTACGCGTCATCAAGGCAAGCAACGACGCTGTACGCGACAAGATCATCCGAGCAACGAATAGGCAAACACCCGTTCCGGATGCTTCGCTTCGAGCGACGGACGAAATCCAACGCAGAATTGAAGCCTACTTCGGGGCTAAGGGTCTGTTCTATGATCGCCGCAAAGGGTACTACCGAAATCTCGGGAAAGATCCCGGCAAGATCGTGAGCATCCCTTACCTTGGTCAAGCAATGTACGCCATTGCCTACGGTCGGCCGGAAGTGGCTCGCGGTAAGCCCAATTCGCTACTAGCGGAGGATGCCCGCTATCGGCAGGCCTTCGACCCTAAAGCAAGCCCGCAGGTCTTCTACTGGGCTGCGCGAGTCCTACGCCAAGTCGACGAGTACCTACAGTCAGGAAAATCGCAGACCAGGTATCCGGAGCGACGATATCTGGCTCCCTTCGTCGCCTTCACGTTGGTCATGAAGACCATCGGGAAAGACCCCTCACACTGGCGAGAAATTGCTCAACTCGCGGAGCAAGACCGGGAGTTCACCGACGAGGAACTAGAGGCATCAGGGACCAAGGTCAAGGAAGAGCTTGATAAGTATACCGCTCAGTCGAAGAGTTCGTCCTCAGATGCCACCAAACGGCAGCCCTTCACCAGACACCTTATTGCGAGCATGAACTTCACTCACAATCCCACCGCGAAGAGCCGCGGGACGGGAAAACGCCCCTAAGGGTCAGCAGCGGCGAAACTTGTAGGGGCGTCCATACCCGTCCGAGGCCAGCAATGGCCATGGACGGGGAAAAAGCCTACAGGTGAGCCCCGGAACCGCCCGTTAACGGTTCAAGCCACCTGAGGGCGGCTCGGGCACCATCATCACGTGCCGGCCGTCGGCGCTTGCTCTGATCGACAACCTAGGCAGCGTGGCCGAGGCCGGTGGGGGTGCAGCGAGGCATACGCGCGCCTGGTCGGTCGGCGCGCCCGCGGTCGTGGCTGACTGTCGTCGGCTGAGGTTCGTGCCACCACCGTGCCAGATGCACGGGTCAGCCACGGTCAGCGCCGGTGCCCTGCGGTCGAGTAGCCGCCTGCTTCCTCGGCCGTCGAAGCCGCAGCTCAGGGGCGAGATCACCCAGCCTCTCTCCTAAATCGGGGGTCGCAGGTTCCCATTCTGCCGGGGCACAGCCAGAAGGGTCGGCTCGAAATCACCAACACAGTTGGATAGTGCGTGTTTGCCGTTATCCGCGGCTCTGTCCCCGCATGACATCGACGAGGTCAGCACCAACCATCCGCCCTCCGTACAAAACGCTCCAAGCGAGCAAAGAAATCACCCCGATCAACGGCGTTGCCGCGGCTTCCGGCAATCCGGCCATCAGTGCGCCCGTCACTGTGCCCGTGACAATCAATCCGAGGGCGAGCAGACGCATCCATTCCCGGCTCTGCGCCGGAATCACGTTTTCAAGATCATCGGGGTCCAACAGTGCTAGTGTGCGCCCTTCTGCATAACGTTGAGCGATCTTCAGCAGCAGTACCGCCGTATCCTCAAATACCTTCGACGTATCAGCCTCACTGTCCTGCCTTGCTTCCATGGCGCGCACAGCCCCTACTACCGCAGCAGCATGCCTTTTCAGCTCGCCCCGGCGGGCCCGTCGGATACGACCGTGCCTAGTTCGCCAAGCGGACCATGCGACCCGCTCGGCTGTCTTCAAACTAACCCGGGGAGCATGCAGCACGTGACGGGATTCCAGATGACTGTACGCCAGCCCGACACTCCTGCAAACAGTCAGTAGAACTACAACCGGCTGCCACCTTGCTGTCGTACTATCTTGCTTTATCTGAGCTGGCACCCGTCGAGGTTCCCGAGCAGCCGTGGGCAAGAGGCTGGGACCGCGGTGCTCAGTAGAGACGTTGGCGTGGCGAAGAAGGGACACTGCGACCCAAAGGGCCACCCCAAACATCACTGACAGGGCTAGAGCTACAACTGTTCGTGCAGTGGCCGCCAGATCTCCCAATGGATTGGCAATCACAGGCGCAAGCTCTGACCACAGCCATTCACCTGCATCACGCCCTGCACCCCAGAGGGTCGCGAGCGGGTCGAGCTCAGTGCAATACGGTGAAACGCCTGTGCCAGCCTCAGGGTCCTGCCCGCCTACTTTCCCACTGCTCTGGCAGTTCAGCTCACGCGGATGCTCGCTACCCGGCGGGTTCTGCATGACATGCCTGACCGCAGCGACAATTGTTCCGACATTGAGCAGTGCAAAGCTCAACAGAATGATTTGAATCGCCTGCCCGACTAGCGCGAGAGGCATAAAGGCAGTCCAAGCCTTGGTTGCCTCAATGAGAGCGAACCATCCGCGCGTCGGTACCCCAGGTACAGCCATCTCCAAGTGGACCAACGCCTTACTCACGCGCCGCATCGCATGCGCCGTGATCCATGCATTCCAATGTCGACCTACGGGCGTTACTGCGCCCCGAACGATCTGTTTGGCTCTTCGTTTCAGCGATTGACGAAGCGGCGCCGTCCTTACCCAGGCGATCACCACCCCGCAATAGAAGGCGATGATACCGAGGGTCTTGATCAGGGACACGAGCTTCTCGATCACTGGGGCAGTGTGCTCCCACAGTCCGGCGCCGCGCAGCCGAAACTATCGATCCACTTCCCAAGCTGATGACTGCAACGGCGTTGTGGTCTGCTGCCCGGCCGGGCTGCGGCGCTGGGGCGCCGGTCCCGGCCGGGCAGCAGACCACAGGCCGCTCAGCCACAGAGAAGGAGGCTTCGAGTCGATCAGTTCCGAACACTGAGATGCGGGCGCGTCTCACGCTCCTGTACCGCCGTGCCGGCCTCAATGAGCCGTGCCAGCAGTAGCGCCGCATCAGGGCGAACCGCGCCCAGTCGTACCAGGCCGTCGCCCCACACGTTCACGTCTGCGGCGAGGCCTTGAAAATCGGTTCCCAGGCCGAACGCTGCAAGCTGCTCGGCAAGGCTTTCGGCGCCGCGTCGGGCCTTTGCCCAGCCCTGGACATAGTTCACGCCGACTGTCAGGTTCTCGGCGCGAGGGGCGATGACTCCATGCCGGTCCGTCATCAGGTCACTCCCCCGGTTCGTGGTCGGCTTCAGTGGACGGGTGCGGCACGGCCGCGCTTGCCAGGGCCAGTCTCAGCAACTCGGCCAGGTGCTCCGCCGTGGCCGGCGAGACGCGGCCCAGCTCGACCAGGCCGTGGCCGAAGGCGTTCAGGTCGGCGCGCAGGTAAGGGAAGTCGCGTTCCATGCCTGCCCGGACGAGAGCGTCTCGGAGGGCTGTGGTCGCGTTCCGTGCTGCGTACCAGTCGTCCGTGTCCAGCGGCGACCAGTGCGCGGCGTCGAGGTGGTGGGAAGGGTCAGGCACCGGGGACCGGCTCCTCCGGGTAGGCGGCCACCGCGTCGGCCGGGGAACCGAACTTCTCTCCGTAGCGGTCGACACGGGCCAGCAGCTCGGCCGAGGCACCCAGCACGGTCGCGAGGGCGATCGGGCGGCACGGGTTCGCTTCCGGGCGTCGGATCGGTGCGCGGAGCCACTCGTACCGGTCGCCGCTCAGGGGCATCGGGCCAGGCACCACAACCACCGAGTCGCCGCTCAGGTACCTGTAGTCGATCGGCCTCTTGGCTTCGCGCCTGATGAAGTACGCGAACCAGTACCAACTGTTGGAGGTCAGGAAGAAGCCCACCCTCCGCGCCTTGTGGTCGATCATGACCGGTCCGTGGGGGAGGTCGTGGCGGGACAGTTGGTCGAAGGTTTCCAAGCCGAGGCGTTGTTCGACTGACACCACGTCGAAGAGGCGCCCCGTGGGAAGCATGACCGGGTGGCGCGGGTCGTCCGCCCACCGCGCTCGGCACATCACCGGGTCACTGGCTGCTGCCGACAGCCATTCGATGCCTCTCCTGGTCATCGTCTGCACGTCATCTCACCTCGGGTCAGCTAGCCCACGGCCCCTCTGCCGCAGTGCCAACAGACTCCCGGGCACGGCCCTCACCTGGGCAGATGACGAGAGGTGACGGGGGATGACGGTCATTCGCGTGTCGCGTCATCCCCTGTCAGCTCCGATGGAGATGGTGATTTGTGTTCACCACTGCCAACGGGAGCAGCGAAACGCGTAAGTTCGTATGAGACAGGACTTCGCACCACTCCCCTTGCACGGTACGAGGAGGGAAGGGCCACGTCTCCCATGGAGCCCGTCCACGAGCGGTTACGACAGTTCCGAGCGGAACGCGGCTGGAGTCAGCCGCGTCTCGTGCGTGAGCTACGTCGGGCAGCGACGAAGCGCGGGCATCAGTTGCCGTCGGACGAGAGCGTCAAGCGGCGTATCGCTAGCTGGGAGAACGGGCACAGCACGCCGGACGGGTTCTACGGGGCGCTGATCGGCGACGTGTACGGCGTCTCCGCCCAGGAGATCGGGTTGGCCAGTGGCGGCACCGAAGACGCTGCGCTCCTGGACGCTGGTTACCCGGACAGTCCGAACGCGGCTATCAGCACGGTGGAGCGGCTGTGGAGCGCGGACCTCAACCGTTATGAGCCCCTGATCCAGTCGGAGGCCGCCGAACCAGCGTGGAACGAAGCTTCCCTGCGGTGGCTGGTGGCCCCGGAGCCGGCTCCCCGGTCCGGGCGACCGGGGGCGTTGCGCGTGGGGCTGGGGGACGTGGCCGCGGTGAAGACCACTGCCGACATGTTCGCCCAGCTCGATGACCGGTTCGGCGGGGACCATGCTCGGCGGTCCGTGATCCAGTACCTCAGCAACGATGTCGTTCCGCTGCTGCGCGGCAGCTACAGCGACGCCGTCGGACGGGCCCTGTACTCGACCGTTGCCGAGGCCACTCTTCTGGCCGGTTGGATGTCGTACGACGCCTGCCATCACGGTCTCGCGCAGCGCTACTTCCTCCAGGCCCTCCGGCTCGCCCAGGACGCCAATGACCGGCGGCTTGCCGGAAGCATCCTCTCTGCCATGAGCCACCAGGCGACGTTCCTGGGTCGATACACCGAAGCGGCCACGCTCGCCCGCGCTGCCCTGATGGGCATTGCCCAGGTGGCGACCCCGACCCTCCGCGCTCAGTTCCACGCGATGGAAGCGCGCGCGCTCGCTCGTACCGGAGACGTGCGCGCCTGTGAAGCGGCGTTGACGGCCGCCATGCGTGCGTTGGCGTGCCGGAACGACGAGGAGGAGCCGGAGTGGATCACCTACTTCGATGAGGCGGAGTTGGCGGCCGAGGCCGCGCACTGCTTCCGTGATGTCAACAGCGCCCGACGGGCCGTTGCCCACGCGGAGAACGCGATGAGCGGCAGTCACGTACGGAGTGACTTCTTCGCCACGATGGTGCTGGCCGACGCGCATCTCCGGGCCGGCGACGTCGAGGAGGCGTGCAGGGTTGCCCTGGACGCGTTGGATCTCGGCGAGCACCTGAAATCCGCACGGTGCGTGAGCTACCTGGCTGAGTTCCGCTCGAACCTCTTCGCCGTCGGGGACAACGCGGTCTCTCGGGTCTTCGCGGAGCAGGCTCGCGAGCACCGGCTATGGGTGGCTGCGGAGGCCGGTCGGTCGGCCGCTCGCTGAGTCGTTCATCAGGCGCGCAGCCCGCGCGCTCAGAAGGCGCCCCATGTGTCGCGTTCTCCGCCCGTTCTCAGGGACCGCATGCGCTTTTCGAACTCGGCGGCGAAGCGCTCGCTCGTCGCGGCCTGGTGACCGACCCACGCCACCATCATGAGTTCCCGGAAGTCGGCGAGGGTTTCGTAGCCGGGCCAGTTCATGAGGTCGAAGCCGTAGCGGTGGACGAAGGTTCGGTACTCCTCCTGCGAGTGCCAGCCGTAGCGGTCGTAGTACATCGCGGTGAGGATGAGGTCCCACTCTCGCGGGGCCAGGGCGAAGCCGTCCAGGTCGATCAGTACGGCGTGTCCGTCGCGGTGGCGGAGGACGTTCCCGATGTTCGCGTCACCGTGGATCAGGCCGAAGGGGAGGACGAAGTCCAGGCGGTCGTACGCCTTGCCCACCTCGGTCGCACGCTCCTCCAGGAACTCCCGGTCCCGGTCAGCGATGCCGTCCAGGGCCGTCAGGGACGCGGCCAGCTTGGCGTGTGGGTCGAAGTACGGCAGGCCGAGGTGTTCGGGCTCTTCCAGCCAGTGCAGCCGTCTCAGCAGGTCGGCGACTTCGCCCAGCGTGGCGTACTCCACCTGCTCCTGGACGCTCTCCCAGAAGGTGACGATCCGCCCTCTGACAGTCGTGGGTTGGGTGACGCCTCGCGGCACTCGGTTGGCCGGAAAGTCCGACGCCTCCAGCCAGCGGGCGACGCCGACCGCGCGTTGCATCCCGGGGAGGGCGGTACGGTCCTGGGCGATGCGGACGATGATCGGGTCCGAGGACAGTCGGTACACGGCGTTCGAGCCGAGGCGGAGGAGTTCGGCGCCTGTCGGGTCGAGGCCGGCGGCGTGGCAGGCGTCCTGGAGGATGGAGGTCGTGGCCTCTGCCGTGAAGGCCGTCTCGTCGCCGTCTTCCGGTACGCCGTCGCTGCCCGAGATCATGGGTCCGACCTTACGGGGCGCCGCCCGGGGCTGACAGGGCACCTGCGTAATGGGAGCGTAATGATCTTGGCGTCGGCGGTAGGGGACGTGCTTCCGGTGCAGGTCAGATGCTTGCGGCGCCGTCAGCTCCCCCGGCCTCCGGAGCCGTGTGCGCAGGTTCGAATCCTGCCGGGGGCACCGGAAATCAAGGCCCTGATCAGCGGAAGCGCTGGTCAGGGCCTTCTTGTGCATGCCAAAACAGCAAAAGCCAAGTAGCCATGTGCACTCGCCAGCCCGCGCATTTCGACGCCGCCACGCTCCCCAGATGAGGCTGGAGGCGCCCATAGCGAGCGACTCGACGGCTGCGCTGCGCCAACTCCACTCGAGGAGGGCCACGGGTAGGATGAGTGGCATGAGTGATCCTACCGGGAAGTACTCAATCACCATGCCTCGCGACATCGCCGAGGCTGCCAGGGCCCGCAGCGGCCCTTCGGGCCTGTCTGCCTATGTCGCCGCCGCCGTCGCGCGCCAGATCGAGCGGGACAATCTCAACGAGCTCATCCAGGTCGCCGAGGCCGAGCACGGGCCCATCACCGACGAAGAGATCCAGGCCCTGCGCGACCAACTCCACCAGGCCCGGCGGCAGCAGACGCAAGGCGGGGCGAACGCCGCGTGACCCGCGCGTCCGCCGCTGCCTCCGGCGGCACCCTCGTCCTCGACAGCGAAGGGCTGGCGAAGGCCGTCCTTCGCGACCGCGCCGTCACCGGCTGGCTCGCCCTCGCCCGTGCCGACGACCTGCGGGTGATCACTTCTGCGGCCGCCCTCGTGGAAGTGGTCCACCCCCGGATCAACCGTCCGGCCCTGGAGTGGATCCTCTCCCGCATCATCGTCGAACCGGTCAACGAACCCATCGCCCGCCACGCCGCCGCCCTCCTCGCCGACGCCGGCCTGCACGGCCACAAATACGCCATCGACGCCATGCTCGGCGCCACCGCCCTCGCAGCCCCCGGTCCGGCGACGGTTCTCACCTCGGACCCCGAGGATCTGACCGCCCTGTGCGGTTCTCGCATCACTGTCATCAAGGTCTAGCCTCGGCTCTGCGGTACGGATCCCCCTCGGCGCTCCCCAGCGCAGGGCCGCCGCTGGTGCCGATCTCTGCGTTCCAGGACGCGTCGACCCGGTGGTCGTGGCGGCGTGCGCGGCCGGGCTCCGAACAAAGGGACCGTGGGTGTCATCGGTCTACTCGGATGAGCGGGTGGTGCGCGGTTGGGTGATTGGTGTTCACCTGTGGTGGGTGGTGGTCGCGGCCGGCCGCGGTGCGATGGAGGCCCGCACGGTGGGAAGTCCCGTCAGCGGGCAGGCGAGTAGGTCAGCTCGGCGCCGGAGGCGTTGCGGCCGGTTCCTGCGAGCCTGGCGCTGCCTGCCGGGCGAGGAAGTCCTGGAACGCCGCCTTCTGTTTGGGGTCCATGAAGCCCTGGCGGACGTTGCGGGCCGTCTCCTCAAGACAGTGCGCCTCGTCAGGGTTCAGCAGCTCAGCGACCACCACGCCTTGGCGAGCGACCGCCGTGCGCCCTCCCGCTCGGCGACGGAAGAGTGTGAACGGGCCGTATTCCGCCGGGTGGGCCAGTTCCGGCTCCTCCGTCACGGTCCGGGTCTCGTTCCCGGAGTCGCGCATCGGGCAGGCGGTCGGGGCCCAGTGTTCCCAGAGTGCCAACGTAGCCGCGGGCACCAGCACCGCGCGCTCCGCTTCTTCGCCCGCCTCCCACATGAACGTGACAGTGACAGGCTCACCGACCGCCTCGGCCAAACCGAGCACTCTTTCCATCTCGTCGTTGATCGGGTATGCCACCACGACGTCGATCTGTATGCCCATGACGGCTGAGGCTACGGGCAGTTTTCAGGCATGCCTCTCACGCCGTCGTCGCCTTGCCGTACGGCCAAGGGTTCCGTCGCCCGGACGCGGAGGGGTGGGCCCTCGTCCAGGGTCAGGATTACTGCTGCGGTGGGTGTGCTGGGCTGTTCGGTGGTTACGTCGAGCACCGTGTGCCATTCGCCCCACGACTTCACTGTCTGGCCGGGGCGTACTGCGGCTGCCGCGATCTCCTTTGTGAGGGGCTCGGTGATGATGTCCGGGGCCTTCAGTTCGGCCCATACCGTCTTGCCGATTCCGTTCGCCCGTTCTTCGACGCCCCAGCGGTGGGACAGTGCTTCCACCAGGAGTAGGCCTCGGCCGCCGGCTTCGTCGTCGGCGGGGGCTCGTACCTCGGGGCGGCCTGGGCCCGCGTCGCTGACTTCCATTCTCAGGATTCCGTCCAGTTGTGATTGTGCGATGCGGACGCCCACCTGCCGGCCGCTCGGTACGGGGACGCGCAGCGCGTTGGTGACCAGTTCGGAGAGCAGCAACTCTGCGGCTTCCAGTACGTCTTGGCCGATGTTCCATTCGCTGAGCACGGCGTGCAGCATGGCGCGCGCCCGAGGGACGCTGGACCGGCTGCGCGGCAATCGGCAGGTGATCTCGTGGGTGGAAGTGCTGGCCTGCTTGGCCACGGTGACCCCCAAGGGTTCGACGACATTGGCGACCCGCGCCGCAGTCCTCGGTAAGGCTGCGTGCCCCATCAGATTGGGCGGCTGGTGACTCAACTCGCAACGTTGACAGTGAGATTCGGGTCCTTTTTCATCATTACGAGTGAGAGCCCGGAGCGGTAGGGGACATGTCTGCTAGAAGGAAGTCCATGAGCATGCGCGGTACGACCGACCGACCATCCACCGTGCTGGGGCGACAGCTTGGCGACGAGTTGCGCAGGTACCGAGAAGCCGTGGGCATGTCCACCACTGAGGCTGCTGTGGCGCTTGACTGCACCAAGGGCAAGATCAGTCGTATGGAGAACGGCCGGGTCCTGGTGCGCACACCGGACGTCGTGGCACTGCTTCATGCCTACGGGATCGACGACCACGCGACGCACGAGCGTCTTACCGTTCTTACCCGCGCGGCCAACCGCAGGCGCCGACAGGGGTGGTGGCACCAGTACGACTCAGTGCTGGGGGATGCCTACCGCGACCAGATCGAGATGGAGGCCATCTGCGACTGCATTCGGACTTACCAAGTGTTGTTGGTTCCGGGGCTTTTGCAGACTGAGGAGTACGGGCGGGCGGTGACGGTCGCTTCGCGCACCTGGCAGACGCCCGAAGAGATCGACCAGTTCGTTCAGGTCCGCCTTGCCCGGCAGAAGAGGCTGACGGGCGACGCCCCTGTGAAGCTGTGGGCCGTGCTTGCCGAGGGTGTGCTGCACCAGCAGGTCGGTGGGCCGAGCGTGATGCGCGATCAGCTCTCCCACCTGGCGCGTATGGCGAAACGGCCCAACATCACCGTTCAGGTGCTGCCGTTCTCCCGTGGAGCGCACTCGGGTATGTTCGGCCCGTACCTGCTGCTGAGCTTCCCGCAGATGGCATCGCTCGACCTTGTTCTGGCAGAGACTCCGACTGGCAACATGTGGATGGAGCAGGAGCCTGAAGTCGCCCGCTACCGTGCGCTTTTCGATGATGCGCGGACCGGTGCGCTGCCACCGGAGGAATCGCTCACGCTGATCCAACGCATCGCCAAGGAGTACTAGTCATGAGCCAGCAGTCCGGCATATCGCCGAGTACACCGGAAGCGCAGTGGCGTAAGAGCAGCTACAGCGGCGGGCAGGGTGACTGTGTCGAGGTCGCCGACAACTTCCCGGCCCTCGCCCCCGTCCGGGACAGCAAGTGGCCCGGCGGCCCCGCGCTGGTGTTCGCGAATGAAGCGTGGGCCGCCTTTGTCGGGCACGTGCGTCAGTAGCAGGGGGTGCCGTCGTCTTCGCGCCAGGTCAGGGCGGTGACGGTCATCGGCATGGTGAAGTAGCTGCCCGAGACGGCGTTGACGCAGGTCGTGTAGGTGGGGCCCTGGCCGGCGTCCGCGGTGATGGCGTACGTCATCGTCATGTCCTGGGACGTGTTGTTGTAGAAGATGTGGCCGGGGGCGGTGCCGGACCACTCGGTCTCGGTTGCCAGGGACGGGGTCATGTCCGTGTCGCCGTACCAGTACTCGGGCCATACGCAGAAGCTGCCCACCGGGCAGTTCGCGGAGGACCACGCCGAGGCGGTGGGGGCGGCTGCCATGACGCCGAGGAAAGCTGCGGGTACGACTGCGAGGGCGAGGGCCTTCAGGCGCATGTGTGCTCCATGGGTGAGGGGGTCGCCTCACGCTAGAGCCGTGGATCTTGAAGGGACAAGTACCGGTAAGGCCAGCCTGAGTGCGGTCAGTTGGCCGGTTTCCATGTCATCGGGTGGCTCAGGTGGGCTGGCCGGACAGGCGGCGGTGCATGGCCTTGCTCGGTTCGTTGAGGCCGGTGATGGTGACCTTCTTGCCGCGTTCCGCGTATTTCTGCTCGATGGCGTCCAGGGCTGCGACGGACGACGCGTCCCAGATGTGGGTGGCTGAGAGGTCGATGATCACGTCGGCGGGGTCGTTGCGGTAGTCGAACTGGGTGATCAGGTCGTTGGCGGAGGCGAAGAAGAGTTCGCCGGTGACCGAGTAGACGACCTGGTTGCCGTCCGGGTCGAGTACGCCGGTGACCGAGGCCAGGTGGGCCACCCGGCGGGCGAAGATGATCATGGCGGTGATGCTGCCCACCACCACGCCGATGGCCAGGTTGTCGGTCGCTACTACGACGATGACCGTCAGGACCATGACGGTCGTTTCGCCCAGGGGCATGCGCTTCAAGGTGCGGGGAGCGATCGAGTGCCAGTCGAACGTGCCTACCGAGACCATGACCATGACGGCGACCAGGGCGGCCATGGGGATGTCTGAGACGACTGGGCCGAAGACGATGCAGAGGATCATGAGGAAGGTGCCGGCCAAGAAGGTGGAGAGGCGGGTGCGGGCGCCCGAGACCTTTACGTTGATCATCGTCTGGCCGATCATCGCGCAGCCGCCCATGCCGCCGAAGAAGCCGGTGACGATGTTGGCGATGCCCTGGCCGATGGACTCCCGCGTCTTGTTGGAGCGGGTGTCGGTGATGTCGTCGACCAGCTTGGCCGTCATCAGGGATTCCATCAGGCCGACCAGGGCCATGGCGAGGGCGTACGGGGCGATCGTCGTCAGCGTGGACGTGGTGAAGGGGACGTCCGGGAGGCCCGGGACCGGGAGGGAGGACGGGAGGGTGCCCTTGTCGCCGACGGTCGGGACCGCGATGCCCGCGGCGACCGTGATCACGGTCAGGATGACAATGGAGATCAGCGGGGCCGGGACCACTCGGGTCAGTTTCGGGGAGAGGACCAGTAGCGCCAGGCCGGCCGCGATCAGGGGGTAGACCGGCCAGGGGACGTCCCGCATGTTCGGGAGCTGGGCCATGAAGATCATGATGGCCAGGGCGTTGACGAAGCCCGTCATCACCGAGCGGGGGACGAAGCGCATCAGGCGGGCCACGCCCAGGGCGCCCAGGACGATCTGGAAGACGCCGGCCAGGATGACCGTGGCGATCAGGTAGCCGAGGCCGTGTTCGCGGTTCATCGGGGCGATGACCAGGGCCACCGCGCCGGTGGCTGCCGAGATCATTGCCTTGCGGCCGCCGACGACGGAGATGACCACCGCCATGGTGAAGGAAGCGAAGAGGCCGATGCTCGGGTCCACGCCCGCGATGATCGAGAAGGAGATGGCCTCCGGGATCAGGGCCAGGGCGACGACCAGGCCGGCCAGCACCTCCGTGCGCAGCACCTTGGGGGACGCGAGCCAGTCGGGCTTGGACAGGCGCGGCGAGCGGGCCGCGGACAGTGGCGAGGGCATGCGATCGTTTCTGTCGGCTGTTTGGGGTGGGGACGCAATAACTCTACCCTTACGTGAGGGAAGAGTGTGGCGCCCGGGGTCCGGACGTCTGGAGGAGAAGGCGCGGCGATGAGTGCAGGGCACATGCGGATCGGCGAGGTGGCCGAGCGGACCGGGCTGTCGCTGCGCACCATGCGTCACTACGAGGAAGTCGGGCTGGTTATTCCCTCGGCGCGCAGCAAGGGCGGCTTCCGGCTCTACACCGAGGCGGATGTGGAGCGGCTCATGGTGATTCGGAGGATGAAGCCGCTGGACTTCTCGCTGGAGGAGATGCGGGATCTGCTGGAGATCACCGACCGGCTCCAGGACGCGGACGTGGACGCCGGCGGGGCGGAGCGTGCGCGGCTTCGGGAGCGGCTGGACGCCTATCGGGAGAAGGCCGACGCCCGGGTCGAGGCGTTGCGGGTGCGGCTGGGGATGGCGGAGGAGTTCGCCGGGACGTTGCGGGAGCGGTTGGGGGGAGCGGCGGAGGCGGGGCGGCCGTCTCCGGGGCGCGTTGATTGATTCGGGTCTTCCGTCCGTACCTCCTGGCGTACCAGTCGTCGTCGTCCTGGAGGTGCCGTGCGCATGTCCCGCAGCAGGGTCGGGGTCGTCGTCCTGTTCGGTGTGCTGAGTCTGACCCTCACCGCTCTCGCCTTTCCCGGCATGGTCGGGCTGGAGGGGAAGGGCGGGGGTGGGCAGGACCGGCTCGTGGCCAGTACCAAGTACGGGCCGGTGACCGAGGCCGACCGGGACTTCGTGGTGAAGGTGCGGGCCGCCGGGCTGTGGGAGTACCCGCTGGGTGAGCTGGCCATGAGGCGCGGGACCAGCAAGGCGATGAAGGAGGCCGGGGAGCATCTCGTCGTCGGGCATGCCGGGCTCGACGCCGAGTGCCGCAAGGTCGCCACCGAACTGGGGATCACGCTGCCGAACAAGGCGAGTCCGCAGCAGCAGGAGTTCGTGGCGACGGTGCGGGGGAGGCAGGGGAAGGACTTCGACGCGACCGCGGTCACCATCATGCGGGTCACCCACGGGCAGATCTTTCCCGTCATCGCCAATATTCGCGCGACCACCCGGAACACACTGGTGCGTGAGCTGGCCGACCTGGCCAATGACACCGTGCTCGACCACATGACGGTGCTGGAGAAGACTGGGTTGGTCGGGTTTGGTGACGTCAGTTTCCAGCAGACCGCCCCGGCGAAGCTTCCCAAGGACCGGGTCACGCCGCCCCCGCCGCAGCCTGGCGAGCCCACGGCCGTCCTTACCCCTCGGCCGGATCTAAATGTACGGACCGGCGGGCCTACGCTGGCGCCGGCGGCGACGCCGAGTGGGGGCTGAGCGGGCGGGGTGTGTCCTTCAGGTTCGTACGGCTCGGTCGTGGACTGCGGCGTACGGCCGCTCTCTCCTGATGTTCCCCGGTGTGGGCTGGCGTTTCGTTTTTGCACCGTGCGATGATCCAGGCCCGCGAGAGGAAGAGGCGATCGTGAGCGGTGCCGGGGCGGGCAGCGGCGGAACGCCGGACGAGGTCTGGCAGAAGTTCCTGACGGACAGCGAGGACGCCATACGGGCCTCCGCGCCCCGGGAACCCTCGGCGCGGGACCGGACACCGGGGTGGCGGCCGCCCCCCGCGGCCACCGGACCGACCGAGGCGGTCGGGGAGCTGTGGCGGCCGGACGACACCGAACCGGAGCCGGCCTGGCGGGAGCTGGACGGGCGGGGGCGGCTGCGCCGCGTCGCCCGGGTGCTGGTCACGGCGGCGGCGGTGGTCGTCGCGCTGACGGTCTGGTCGCAGCTGACCAGTGACTCGCAGGCGCCGTCCGGTGGCCCCGGCGACAGCCTGGTGGAGCGGCTGGAGAATGCCCCGGCCGGTCTGCCCACGGCGGCGCCCGCGCCGGCCGCGGTGCCGGAATCCGCGACGGCCGGCTCCACGGCGACGGCGACGGTATCGGCCGCGGTATCGGCCACGGCCACGGCTTGGACGGTCGGCTGACGTTTCCCGTGGGCGGGTGGGTCAGGCGCTGCGGCGGCCTGATGCCGTCTTCTTGGCGGCGGACTTCTTCGCGGGGGTTTTCCTGGCAGCCGATTTCGCGGTCGACTTCGCCGTCGACTTCGCCGTCGGCTTCGCAGTCGACTTCGCCGTCGGATTCTTTGCGGTCGCCTTCTTGCTGGTCGGCTTCTCGGTGGTCGACGTTCCGGCGGTCGACTTCCCGGCCGTGGTCTTCTTCGGCTTCGGCTTGGTGTCCGGCTCGGGTGTCGCCTTCGCCGCCGGCTTGCGGCGCGGCAGTTCCCGTACCTCCGCGTCCTCCTCGCCCCGCGACTCCCGGGCCGCCCGCACGCTGTTCTCCAGGGCCGCCATCAGGTCCAGCACCTTGCCGGAGGCGGCCGGGCGCGGGGTCTGTGGCGGGGCCTCGCCGGCCGACTTGGCGGCGATGACCTCCTCCACCGCCTCCCGGTACTCGTCGTGCAACTCCGTCAGGTCGATCTCGCCGAGGGTGTCCATCAGGGCGTCCGCCAGGTCCAGTTCCTGGTCGCGGACGGTGACGTCGGTGTCGGGGGCGACGCCCTCGGGGGCGCGTACCTCGTCCGGCCAGAGCAGGCCGTGCATGGCGATCGCGTCGTCGACCACGCGCAGCATGCCGAGCCGTTCGCGGCCGCGCAGCGCGTACTTGGCGATGGCCACCCGGTTGCTGCGCTTGAGCGCCTCGCGCAGCAGGGTGTACGGCTTGGCGGCCGGGGCGCCGCTCGCGGCCAGGTAGTACGCGGAACTCATCTGGAGCGGGTCGATGCGGTCCTCCGGCACGAAGGCCACGATCTCGATGGTCCGCGCGGTCGGGATGGGCAGGGCGGACAGGTCCTCGTCGGTGATCGGGACGATCGAGCCGTCCGCGTCCTCGTAGCCCTTGCCGATCTCCGCCTGGGAGACCTCGCGGTCCTCCAGTTCGCACACCTTACGGTAGCGGATGCGGCCGCCGTCCTCCGTGTGGATCTGGCGGAAGGAGATCGCGTGGTTCTCGGTCGCGTTCACCAGCTTGATCGGGATGCTGACCAGGCCGAACGAGATGGCGCCGTTCCAGATCGATCGCACGTGCAGCACCTTTCCGGGAGCTGACCACACAGGGCGGTACGTACCTTTTCTGTGAGATTCTCATCGTATGGCGCCTATCACCGAGGTGGAGGGGCGGCGGGTGGCCCTCAGCAACCTGGACAAGGTGCTGTATCCCGCGACCGGCTTCACCAAGGCCGAGCTGCTGCACTACTACGCGACCGTGGCGGGCGTGCTGCTGCCGCATCTGCGGGACCGGCCGGTGTCGTTCCTGCGGTATCCGGACGGGCCGGACGGGCAGGTCTTCTTCGCCAAGAACGTGCCGCCGGGTACGCCCGACTGGGTCACCACGGCCGAGGTGCCGAGGTCGGCGGGGCCGGCCCGGATGGTGCTGGTGCAGGACCTGGCGAGTCTGATGTGGGCGGCGAATCTGGTGACCGAGTTCCATACCCATCAGTGGGTCGCCGACGATCCGGGCGAGGCGGACCGGCTGGTGTTCGACCTGGACCCGGGGCCGCCGGCCAGTGTGGTGCAGTGCTGCGAGGTCGCCCGGTGGCTGCGGGAGCGGCTGGCGGCGGACGGGATCGCGGCGTACGCCAAGACCTCCGGGGCGAAGGGGCTGCATCTGCTGGCCGGGGTGCGCGGGGCGTCGTCGGAGCGGGTGTCGGAGTACGCGAAGGCGCTGGCGGTGGAGGCGGAGCGGGCCATGCCGGAGCTGGTGGTGCACCGGATGACGCGGAGTCTGCGGCCGGGGAAGGTGTTCGTGGACTGGAGTCAGAACGCGGCGCGGAAGACGACGGCCGCGCCCTACACCGTGCGGGCGCGGGCCCAGCCGGGGGTGTCCGCGCCGGTGACCTGGGAGGAGGTGGCGGGGTGCCGGGAGCCGCGGGAGCTGGTCTTCCTGCCCGGTGACCTGCCGCCGCGGCTGGCGGCGCACGGTGATCTGCTGGCGCCGTTGTTCGACCGGCGGGGGGCGGGGACGCTGCCGTGACGGCGCCCCGTCCTGATGGTCCCTACAGTCGCTCCCACGTGTTCCGGTCCCGGGCCAGCGCGTGCAGGGCCGCCACGTCCGCCGGTTTGAGGACGCCGCCGGGGCGGGCGAGGTGGGGCAGGTCGGTGTCCGGCAGGACCCGGAGGTCGCGGGGTGGTGGGTCGGTGAGCGCGAGGTCGGCCGGGGCGACCAGGGCGAGGACCGGGCGGACCTCGGCGGTCAGCGCGTAGGAGGCGCGGTCGGCGTCGGCGCGGACCCGGCGCAGCAGCGGGCGCGGCTCGTGCCGGCCCAGCGTGACCAGCGGGTCGGCGACCCGGACCCGGGCCTTGCGGGCGTACAGGGTGTGGACGGCGAACAGGCCGCCGGGGCCGATCAGCAGGTGGTGGACGCGGTCGCCGCCGGGCAGCGGGATGGAGTGCAGGGTGTGCCAGCCCGCGCCGTCGAGCCGGTCGAGGGCCTCCCCCACCGTCTGTTCGGCGGTCAGGGCGCGGCGGCGCGGGTCGGGGCGCAGGCGGCGTGCGGGGCCGGGGGCGCGGTCGAGGGCGACGAGGAGGGCCTCGCCGGGGCGGTTGGGGGCGAGGTCGTCGTCGGGGTGCAGGGAGAGGCGGGCCAGTTCGGCGGGGGTGGGGGCGGGGGGCGGGCCGACCGTCACCGGGCCGGTGAGGAAGGGGGCCAGCGCGTCGAGGACGTCGGCCTCGTGGTGGTCGCTCAGCAGGTTGACCCGGGCCGTCTCGCGGTCGTACCAGGCGATGTCGCGGCCGTCCGGGAGACAGACGTAGAGCCGGTCCTGGCCGGGCCGGCGGGCCGGCCGGACGCGCAGTCGGGTCATGCGTCATCACCCCCCGACCATGGGAACAGGCGGGGTGCTCCGGGGGCAAGAACCCGGTTACCTTTGAGGGGAGTTGCGCCCGCGGGGCAGGCCCGTCGGACGTGAGGGCGGGGAGGCAGCGTTGCGCACCCGGGGGAACCAGCCCGACGTACCGGTTCCGGACCGTCCGTGGAGCGAGATCGTGCCGGGGCTGTGGATGGGCGGGCACGAGTACCGCGTGGGGGCCGGGCAACTGGCGTTCGCCTCGGTGGACGAAGAGTTCGATCTCGTACAGACGCTGCTGCGGCTGCCCGGACACGGGCCGGCGGCGGGGGTGGCGCACCAGGTGTGGCCGATCCCGGACGGCCCGCTCGACGGGACGCAGCTGGCCGGGGTGATGCGGCTGGCGCAGGCCGCGTGTGCGGCGCTGGACGAGGGGCGGCGGGTCCTGGTCCGCTGTTACCACGGGTACAACCGGTCCGGTCTGGTCGTCGCGCACGCGCTGGTGCGGCGGGGGGCCGGCGCGGACGAGGCGATCCGGCTGATCCGTGCCCGGCGGTCGCCGTGGGCGCTGCACAACGAGCTGTTCGTGGAGTATCTGCGGGCCGGGCTGCCCACGGTGCGGCTGCTGGAGGAGCTGGCCGAGTAGGGCACCGGCACGGCCTCGCGAATGGCGCAGTGCGACGGGCGGGGCCCTGCCGGCGATCCTAATGTGGCGATTGGTCAGGTTTGACTGGCCTGACTGGCCTGACCGGCCCGGCTCTCACCCCTGGAGGTCGCCCCATGTCCCGCACCCCGCGTTCGCCCCTCGCCCGCCGGCTCGCCATAACGGCCGCGGCCGGCGCGCTCGTCACCGCGGCGGCCGTCGCGCCCGCCGTCGCCGTGGACGGCGACTGGGGCGATGACGACCCCGGCCGCAGCAGCTACCACGGGGACGGCGGCGGCCACGAGCAGGGCCGGTACCGCGGCGTCGTCACCGCCGACCGGCTCGCGCTGCGCGGCGCGCCCAACCGCGGCTCCGAGATCATCCGCTACGCCCACCGGGGCGAGACCGTCCACATCTACTGCAAGACCGGCGGCGAATCCGTCCAACGCAACCCCATCTGGTACCTGCTGACGGACGGCACCTGGGCGTGGGGCGCGGCCCGGTACATCGACAACGTCGGCCCCGCGCCGCGCTGGTGCTGATGCATGCCGCGATGCATGCCGCGAGCCCCGCGAAGCCGACCATTGGGTAAGTTCCGGACATGATGAAGGCCGGAACCGGACCCGGACCCGGGCTCACCGTGGCGGCGGCGGACGCGCCCGCTCCCGTCGCCCGCCGCCCCCGGCGCCGTGGCGTCGAACTCGCCCTGATCGTGCTGGCCGTCCTGCTGTCGGTGTGCGGCTACTGCGCCGTGGGCCTCGCCCAGCACGGCACCCTCCCGCCCGGCGCCGCCGGTTACGGCGCCGGGCTCGGCGTGCTGGCGCTGCTGGCGCATCTCGCGGTGCGGCTGCGCGCGCCGTACGCCGATCCGCTGCCGCTGCCCATCGGGGTGCTGCTCAACGGCCTGGGCGCGGTGCTGATCTACCGGCTGGACCTGGAGACACCGGGCGACCGGGCCGCCCCCACCCAACTGGTGTGGTCCGCGCTCGGCATCGCGCTGTTCATCGTGATCGTGCTGATCCTGCGCGACCACCGCATACTCCAGCGCTACACCTACGTCTGCGTGGTCGCGGCGCTGGTGCTGCTGACGCTGCCGATCCTGTTCCCGGCGGTGAACGGGGCCCGGATCTGGCTCCGGATCGCCGGGTTCTCCATCCAGCCGGGCGAGTTCGCGAAGGTGCTGCTCGCGGTGTTCTTCGCCGCGTACCTGGCGGCGAACCGGGGCGCGCTGGCGTACGCGGGCCGCCGGGTGTGGCGGCTGCGACTGCCCACCGGCCGGGTGCTCGGCCCGATCGTCGCGGTCTGGCTGGTCAGTGTGGGGGTCCTGGTCCTGGAGCGGGACCTCGGCACCTCGCTGCTGTTCTTCGGCCTGTTCGTGGTCATGCTCTACGTCGCCACCGGCCGCACCGGCTGGATCGCGCTCGGCCTGCTGCTCGCCGCGGTCGGCGCGGTCGCGGTGGGCTGGCTGGAGCCGCATGTGCACAGCCGGGTGGCGGACTGGCTGCATCCGTTCGCGTCCATCGAGGCCGGGCAGGGCCCGAACCAGCTCGCGCAGTCGCTGTTCGCGTTCGGCGCGGGCGGGGTCACCGGCAGCGGGCTCGGGCTCGGCCACTCGGTGCTGATCGGTTTCGCCGTCAAGTCGGACTTCATCCTGGCCACCGCCGGGGAGGAGCTGGGCTTCCTCGGGCTGTCCGCGATCTTCCTGCTGTACGGGCTGCTGGTGGAGCGCGGCTTCCGGGCGGGCCTCGCGCTGCGCGACCCGTTCGGGCGGCTGCTGGCGGTGGGGTTGGCGACGCTGGTGGCGCTCCAGGTGTTCGTGATCGCGGGCGGGGTGACGGGGCTGATCCCGCTGACCGGGATGGCGATGCCGTTCCTGGCGCAGGGCGGCTCCTCGGTGGTCACCAACTGGGCGATCGTGGCGCTGCTGATCCGGCTGGGCGACTCCGCCCGGCGGCAGGTGGCGGACCCATGACCCGCAACATCCGGCACGCCGCCTTCTTCTGCCTGCTGCTGCTGGCCGCGCTGCTGGTGAACGCGGCCCGGGTGCAGGTGGTGCGGGCCCCGGAGTACGACGCGAACCCGGCCAACCGGCGCCCCGACATCGCCCGCTACCAGCAGCCGCGCGGCGACATCCTGGTCGGCGGCCGGCCGGTCACCGGGTCCCGGGACACCGGCGAGCACCTGCGTTTCGAGCGGACCTACGCGGACGGGCCGATGTGGGCGCCGGTCACCGGTTTCGCCTCGCAGGAGTACGGCACGACGCTGCTGGAGCACGCCGAGGACGGGCTGCTGTCCGGCGCCGACCCGATGCTCGCGCCGCTGCCGCTGTGGAACGACGTCACCGGCTTCCGCAACCCGGGCGGCGACGTGCTGACGACGCTGCACCCGGGAGCGCAGCGGGCGGCGTACCGGGGGCTGGGGCGGCGTACCGGGGCGGTGGCGGCGATCGAGCCGGCCACCGGGCGGATCCTGGCGCTGGTGTCCACGCCGTCCTACGACCCCGGGGAGCTGTCCGGGAACGGGGCGGCCGCGCTGCGGACCTGGCAGCGGCTGAACGACGACCCGCGGCGGCCGATGCTGAACCGGGCGGTGCGGCAGACCTACCCGCCGGGGTCGACGTTCAAGGTGGTCACCGCGGCGGCGGCGCTGGACGCGGGGGTGGTCACGGACCTGGACGCGGCCACCCGCTCGCCCGAGCCGTACACCCTGCCCGGCACCCGGACCCGGCTGACCAACGAGGCGGCGGGCTGCGCGGACGCCTCGCTGCGGGAGGCGTTCGAGCGGTCCTGCAACACGGTGTTCGCCAAGCTCGGCGTGGACGTGGGGGTGGACGCGCTGGCGGCGACGGCGGCCGGGTTCGGCTTCAACGACGACGGGCTGCGCATCCCGTTCGCCGTGGCCCGCTCCACCTTCGACACCTCGGTGGACCGGGCGCAGCTCGCGCTGTCGGCGATCGGGCAGTACAACACCCGGGCCACACCGCTCCAGATGGCGACGGTGGCGGCGGCGGTGGCGGGCGGGGGGCAGGCGCGGGCGCCGTACCTGGTGGAGCGGACGACGCGGGCGGGCGGCGGGATCGTGTCGACGGCCGGGTCGCGGCCCGCCCGGCAGGTGATGCGGCCGTGGACGGCGATGCGGCTGAAGGAGCTGATGACCGGGGTGGTGGAGAGCGGCACGGGCGGCAACGCGGCGATCCGCGGGGCGACCGTGGGCGGCAAGACCGGTACCGCGCAGCACGGCGTCGGCAACTCCGGGACGCCGTACGCGTGGTTCGTCTCCTGGGCGCAGGGCGAGCGGGACCTGGAGCCGAAGGTGGCCGTCGCGGCGGTGGTGGAGGGCACGGCGGCGGACCACGGGGAGGTCAGCGGGGGCGGTCTCGCGGCGCCGGTGGCGCGGGCGGTGATGGCGGCGGTGCTCGAGGGATGAGCGGCCTGGGGCTCAGCGGCGGCGGTCGATCGCGGTGAGGTCGAGGTCGACGGGGAAGGGGACGGTGAGCTTGATGCGGTTGTGGAAGATGCCGGTGGGCGCGTAGGAGCGGGTCGCGGGGTCGAGTTCGTAGACGTAGGCCACAGCGAGGCCGTCGCCCCTCGGTTCGATCCGCCAGAGGTGGCTGATGCCCGCGCGCGCGTACTTGAGCGGCTTGGCCTCGCGGTCCCGGTCGACCGAATCCTCGGAGACCACCTCGGCGACCAGGATGACGTCCGCGGGCAGCAGCCGCGTCTCCTTGGGGCCCGGATCGGCGCCGGCTCGGGCCACCAGTACGTCGGGTTCGAGCCGGTTGCGGTCGTCGAGTGTCACCGTGAAGCGCGCGTACACCTCCAGGCCGTCCGGCACCCCGTCGGCAGGGTCCGGTGCGGCAGCCCGACCGCGCGCGCGTGGAAGGCGGTCTGCGGGCACGCGAAGACCAGGCTCCCGTCGATCAGTTCCGTGTGTGCGGGCAGGTCGGGCAGCTCGTCCAGGTCGTCCGCCAGCCAGCCGCCCTCCGGTGGGCGAGGCCACTGGTGGTCGGCGTCCAGCCCGTAGTCGCGCGCGGTGCTCATGCGGGCAGCGTAGCCAGGGCGTACCGGCTTCCCATCTTTACTCGCGGTCAACAAGTTCCGTCCAAGGGATTGACGCGCTTGCTGACGAGCAGTCTTATAAGGGGAAGTAACCACGGGTAACCCGTACGCCGAGTACGACGAGGTACGACGAGGTGGGACAGCCATGACGACCCTGACGGAAGCCGACGCGCTCGACGGTCTGCGCGACGCGCTCGGCCTGCTGAAGGACCGGGAGCAGGTGGCCGAACGGCTGCTCGACTCTTCCGCCAAGCACTCGTTCGACCCGGACAAGGAGCTGGACTGGGACGCGCCCTTCGAGGACGGCAAGTGGTACTGGCCGCCGGAGCTGGTGTCGCTGTACGACACCCCGCTGTGGAAGCGGATGAGCGAGGAGCAGCGCGTCCTGCTCTCCCAGCACGAGGCGGCCGCGCTGGCCTCGCTCGGCATCTGGTTCGAGCTGATCCTGATGCAGCTGCTGGTCCGGCACATCTACGACAAGTCCGCGACCAGCGCGCACGTGCGGTACGCGCTGACCGAGATCGAGGACGAGTGCCGGCACTCCAAGATGTTCGCCCGGCTGATATCGCGCGGCGGCACGCCGTGGTACCCGGTGAGCCCGGTCCACCAGCACCTGGGGCGCCTGTTCAAGACGGTCTCCACCACCCCCGGCTCCTTCACCGCCACCCTGCTCGGCGAGGAGGTGCTGGACTGGATGCAGCGGCTGACCTTCCCCGACGAGCGCGTGCAGCCGCTGATCCGGGGCGTCACGCGGATCCACGTGGTGGAGGAGGCCCGGCACGTCCGGTACGCCCGTGAGGAGCTGCGCCGCCAGATGGTGACCGCGCCGAAGTGGTCGCAGGAGTTCACCCGGATCACCTCCGGGGAGTTCGCCCGGGTCTTCTCGATCGCCTTCATCAACCCCGAGGTCTACACGAACGTGGGACTGGACAGGCGCGAGGCGCTCGCTCAGGTGAAGGCCAGCGGCCACCGCAAGGAGATCATGCAGACCGGCGCGAAGCGCCTGACCGACTTCCTGGACGACATCGGCGTGCTGCGCGGCGCCGGGCGGCGGCTGTGGAAGTCGTCCGGGCTGCTGGCGTAACGGAAACGGGCGGGGACGGGCGGTCCGTACCGGTTAGTCTGCGGGTCATGACCCCGCAGGCTCCCACCCCCGCCTACCGTCGGCTCAGTGTCGAGGAGCGGCGCGTGCAACTGCTCGACGCCGCGCTCACCCTCTTCGCCCACCGGCCGCCGGAGGAGGTGTCGCTCGACGACGTGGCGGAGCAGGCCGGGGTCTCCCGACCGCTGGTGTACCGGTACTTCCCCGGCGGCAAGCAGCAGCTCTACGAGGCCGCCCTGCGCTCGGCCGCCGACGAGCTGCGGCTGTGCTTCGACGAACCCCGCGAGGGTCCGCTGCTCGCCCGGCTCACCCGCGCCCTGGACCGCTACCTCGCCTTCGTCGACGGGCACGACACCGGCTTCAGCGCGCTGCTGCGCGGCGGCAGCGTGGTGGAGACGTCCCGGACCACGGCCATAGTGGACGGCGTACGCCGGGCCGCCGCCGAGCACATCCTGAGCCATCTGCGGGTGGACGGACCCGGGCCCCGGCTGCGGATGACGGTCCGGATGTGGATCACGGCGGTGGAGGCCGCCTCGCTGATCTGGCTGGACGAGGAGAAGCAGCCGCCCCTGGCGGAACTGCGGGACTGGCTGGTGGAGCAGTTCGTGGCGGTCCTGTCGGTCACCGCCCGGCGCGACCCGCAGACCGCCGCGCTGGTCGAGGCGCTCGCGGCGGAGATCTGACCCGGGCGCCGCGCGGCACCCGCCCGTCACCGCCGGCGCGCGGCACCCGCCCGTCACCGCCGCCGCGCGGCACCCGCCCGTCACCGCCGCCGCGCGGCACCCGCCGGGTACCACCGGCGCACGGCGCACACTGGTGGGGTGAAGAGCGAAGACACCCCCTTCGAGGGCGGCCCGATGGACGGCCGGGTGCTGCCCGTGCTGGTGGGGATGACCGGGCAGCCGCCGAAGACGTACCGCATCCCGGTGCCCGGCACCGACGGCCGGCCGCCGACCGTACTGGTGTACCGGCGGGTCCCCCGGGCGGACGGCCCCCGGCTCGGCTTCGCCCGCTGGAAGTACGTCCACGCGCCCGAGGGCGCTCCCCGCTCCGGTCCCCGCTGGCCCTGGTCGAGGCCCGGCGCCGCGCCGGGCGGCAAGCCGGACGACGCCGACGGGTGACGTCGTTGCGCCGGGCGGCGCACACTCCGCGCGCGAAGCCGCGGCCCGCGCCCGATGCTCGCCGTGCGGAGCGGACGGGCCGCCCCGCAGCGGAGGTGATGACATGTCAGGAAGCCTGCTCCGTCTGGTGTGTACGGCGGCGGTGGCGGCCGGGATCGTCCTCGCGCCCCTGCCCGCCGCGGCGGAACCGGAGGGCGGCGAGCGGTCCGTCGCCGAGCTGCTGACGGACCTTCAGCGCCGGTACCGGGAGGCCGAGCAGGCCACCGAGACCTACAACGGCACCGCGGCGAAGCTGAAGCGGCAGCGCGCGACGGTCCGCCGCCTCGACGCCGAGCTGGCCCGGACCCGGGCCACCCTGCGCGACAGCCGGGGCGCGGCGGCCCGGCTGGCCCGGCAGCAGTACCAGAACAGCGGCACCGGCCTCTCCCCCTACCTGCGGCTGCTGCTGGCCCGCGACCCGCAGCGCGCCCTCGACCAGGGCCATGTGATCGGCCGGCTGGCCCGGGACCGGGCCGCGACCGTCGACCGGCTCACCGGCGGCGAGCGGAAGGCCGGCGAGCTGGCCCGCCGGGCCCGCGCCGCGCTCGACGCCCAACTCGCCCTCGCGGCCCGGCAGAAGGCGCAGCGGGACGTCGTACGCGACCGGCTGCGGGACGTGGAGGAGATGATCGCCTCGCTGGACGCCGGGCAGCTCACCGCGCTGGCCGCCGCCGAGGAGAAGGGGACCGCGAAGGCGCAGCGGCGGCTCGTGGCGTCCGGGGCGCTCGGCGACGGCGACGGCAAGCCGTCCGCCGGGGGCGACCGGGCGCTGCGCTTCGCCGTCGAGCAGCTCGGCAAGCCGTACGAGTGGGGTGCGCAGGGGCCCGGGTCCTACGACTGCTCGGGGCTGACCTCGGTGGCCTGGCAGCGGGCCGGGACACCGATCCCGCGCACCAGCCAGGAGCAGTGGGCCCGGCTCAAGCGGGTCCCGCTGGACCAGCTGCGCCCCGGTGACCTGGTCGTCTACTTCCCCGAGGCCACCCATGTGGCGATGTACCTGGGCGCCGGAAAGGTGGTCCAGGCGCCGCGGCCGGGCGCCGCGGTGAAGGTGTCCCCGCTCGCGGCCAACCCGGTGCTGGGCGCCGTCCGCCCCGACCCGGACAGCCGTCCCGTGGCACGGTACGCGCCGCCGCGGCTGCCCGCGGGGGCGGCGGACGGGTCGGACGCGGGGTACGGGGCCGCTTACGCGCCAGCCGCGCCGGAGACCTCCATCAGGTAGCCCTCGGTCTTCCTCGGGTCGTAGAAGAAGTTCTCGAAGTCGGCGGGGTCGTCGAAGCCGTTGGCGAAGCGGTCGGCGGCCGGCTGGATCTCGCCGGCCGCGCCGATCAGGTTCAGGACGTGCTCCGGGGGCGGGGCCAGCATGGCGTTGGTCCACTTGGTGACGTGCCGCGCGGTCTCCCAGTACCGGTCGAAGGTGGCCCGCATCCACGCCTCGTCGAACTCCCGTTCGCCGTGCGCCAGGATCGAGGCGAGGTAGGCGGCGGCGCACTTGGCGGCCGAGTTGGCGCCCTGGCCGGTGATCGGGTCGTTGGCCACGACCACGTCGGCGACGCCCAGCACCAGGCCGCCGCCGGGGAGCCGGCCGACCGGGTTGCGGACGGTGGGGGTGTAGCGGCCGGCCAGGGTGCCGCCGGCGTCGGTCAGTTCGACCCGGGTGGCCCGCGCGTACTCCCAGGGGACGTACCGCTCCATGAGTTCCAGGGTCAGGGAGAGGTGTTCCGCCGGGTCGCGGACGTCCTTGAAGACGTCCAGCGGGCCGCCGGGGATGCCCTCCAGGAAGAGGATGTCGGCGCGGCCGGAGGTGGTGAACGTCGGCATGACGAACAGTTCGCCGACGCCGGGCACCAGGTTGCAGCGGACCGCGTCGAAGTCGGGGTGCTCCGGGCGCGGGGCCAGGCCGTGCACGTAGGCGACGGCGAGGGCGCGCTGCGGCTCGGTGTACGGGGAGCGCTCCGGGTCCCGGGCGAACATCTGGACCAGCTCGCCCTTGCCCGCCGACACCAGGACCAGGTCGTACGTACGGGAGAAGTAGTCGAGGTCGCCGACGGCGGCGCCGTGCACGACCAGTTGGCCGCCGCGCTGGGCGAAGGTCTCCATCCAGCCGGCCATCTTCACCCGCTGGTCGACGGACTGGGCACAGCCGTCCAGCCTGCCGACCCAGTCGATGGCGCGCTGGGCGGGGCCGGGGTCGTGCGAGCCGGGGGCGGCGACCGAGACGCCGAGCCCTTCGATCCGCGGGACCTGGGTCTCCCAGAAGTTCAGGGAGAGGTCGCGCTCGTGCTGGAGCGCGGTGTGGAACATGACCTGCGTCGACATGACCCGGCCGGTGCGGATCTCGTCGGCGGTCCGGTTGGACATGAGGGTGACCTCGTAGCCGTGCGACTGGAGGCCGAGGGCGAGCTGGAGACCGGACTGACCGGCTCCGACGACGAGTATCTTCCGCATGCGGGGGTTTCCGCCTCCTATTCGGGGGTTTCGTCCAGCGCGTGGCCGACCAGGGTCAGGAGCGTCTCGACCACGGAGATACGGCGCCGCGCGTCCATGATCATGACAGGTATGTGCCTGGGCACGGTCAGCGCCTCCCGTACGTCCTCCTCGTCGAACCGCTCACTGCCCTCGAAGTGGTTCACCGCCACGACATACGGCAGTCCGCAGCTCTCGAAGTAGTCCAGCGCGGGCCAGCTGTCCTTCAGACGGCGGGTGTCGGCCAGCACGACGGCGCCGATCGCGCCGCGCACCAGGTCGTCCCACATGAACCAGAACCGCTGCTGGCCCGGGGTGCCGAACAGGTAGAGCACCAGGTCGTCGTCGAGGGTGAGGCGGCCGTAGTCCATCGCCACGGTGGTGGTGAGCTTGTCGGGGGTGGCGGAGAGGTCGTCTACGTCCTCGCTGGCCCGGGTCATCAGCGCCTCGGTCAGCAGCGGCGGGATCTCCGAGACGGCGCCGACCAGTGTGGTCTTGCCGACCCCGAAGCCGCCCGCGATCACGATCTTCGTGGCGACGGGGGCGCGGTCGGTGTTGGTCTCCCAGGGCCGCAGCGGCTCGTCGACCACGGCGGTGCCGGAGACGGCGGTGTCCGAGACTGCGGTATCAGAGACGGCGGTGTCGGAGACGGCGGTATCAGAGACGGCGGTATCAGAGACGGCGGAGTCCACTCAGCACCCTTTCCAGCAGAGCGCGGTCCGGGCGGCCTGTGCCATGGCCGGTTCCGGTGCCGTACACACGGATCTTTCCCTGGTCCGCGAGGTCGCTGAGGAGCACCCGGACCACGCCGAGCGGCATCCTCAGCAGCGCGGCGATCTCGGCCACCGTGCGCATCCGGCGGCACAGTTCGACGATGGCCCGCATCTCCGGCATCACCCGGGACAGCGGCGTCTTCGTCAGTTCCCTGCGGTCGTCGGCGGCCTCCAGCGCGGCCGGGCCGGTGGCGCCGACGAAGGTCTCCACCAGCAGGACGTGGCCGAAGCGGGTCCGGCCGCCGGTGAGCGAGTACGGGCGGACCCGGGCGGGCCTGCGGCCACTGCCGCGCACGGGCAGTTTGTTCGTCGGGCCTCGGCTCATCGGGGACTCCCGGCCGCCGCGGACTCCACCGACTGCCGCAGCTCGTTCCTGAGCTCCGGGGTCAGCACATGGCCGGCCCGGCCCACGAACAGCGCCATGTGGTACGCCACCACGCTCATGTCGCAGTCGGCGGCGCCGTGCACGCCGAGCAGCGAACCGTCGCTGATCGACATCACGAACAGGCTGCCCTCGTCCATCGCGACCATCGTGTGCTTGACGGCACCGAAGTCCATCAGCTTCGCGGCGCCGACGGTCAGGCTGCCGATGCCGGAGACGACGGTGGCGAGGTCGGCGGCGGAGCCGCGCGGGCCGGTGGTGGACCGGCCTCCGCTCCGGCGGGCCGCCTCGTTGCTCTCCTGGTCGGAGGAGAGCAGCAGCAGGCCGTCGGAGGAGACCACCGCGACGGAGAGGATGCCGGGGACCTCCTCGACGAGATTGGTGAGCAGCCAGTGCAGGTTGCGGGCTTCACTGCTCAGGCCGAAGGTACTGGGCGCGGTCAACTGCTTGCCTCCTCGACAGTGCCCCCCGTGGATTCTTCGGTGCGGTCCGGTGTGGCGTCCGGCGCGTCGGGCCGGGTGGTGGTGGTCTGTTCGGTTTCGGCGATCTCGGCCGCCACCTCGCGCCGTCCGGCCTCCGCGCCCTTGCGGAAGCCGCCGAGGCGGCGGCGGAGCTCGTCGGCGTCCACCGCGCCGGTGCGGGGGCGGGGGGTCGACGCGGGGGTGCTGATCCTCGGGGTCCGCTTGGGGAGGCCCTTGTCGGTGACCGGATCTTCGCCGTCGCCATCGCCGTCGACATCGCCATCGCCGCCGACATCGCCGTTGTCGTCCGCTTGCGGTTCGGCGCCCTCGTCGGGGGCGCGGTCGTGGGCGGGTTCGGCTTCGGGAGCCGGGGCCGGGATCAGCAGTTCCATGGTGATCTCGGAGACGGGCTCCGCGGACGCCGGGGACTCCGACGGCTCCGGGGACTCCGACCGCCGTACCGCCTCCTCCGCGAGCGACACCAGCGGGTCGCCGCTTGCGCGGTCCTCACCGCTCTCCGAGCGGCCCTGGAGAACGTTGGAGTTGGCCTCCGCGTCCGCGCCCGGCAGTGCGAAGCCCGCCGTGCCGTCGGCGGCGGGCACCGCCGGGGGTGCGGCGACCGGCGGGCCCTCGGCGAGCAGCGGCAGGGGTACGACCACGACGGCCGCCATGCCGCCCTGCTGCTGCTCGCGTAGCCGCACCCGGGCGCCGTGCCGGTGGGCGAGGCGGGCCACGACGTACAGGCCGAGACCGAGACCGCTCTCGTCCTCCTCGCCCGCCTCGCCCGCCTCGCCCCGAGGCTGCTCGTAGGGGGCCTCGGGGTCGAAGTCGGTGAGCCGGGCGTTGAGCCGCTCCAGCCGGTCCTGTTCCATGCCGATGCCCTCGTCCTGGACGGAGAGCATCACCTCGCCGTTCTCCAGCAGCCAGCCGGAGACCTCGACGGGCCGGTCCGGCGGCGAGAAGGAGGTGGCGTTCTCCAGGAGTTCGGCGAGCAGGTGGGACAGGTCGTCGGCGGCGAACCCGGCCACGTGCGCGTGCGGCGGCAGCGCGGCGATGCGGACCCGCTCGTAGCGCTCGATCTCGCTGACGGCGGCGCGCACCACGTCGACCAGCGGCACCGGTCCGGCGGTGTGCCGGCCGTGTTCGGCGCCGGCCAGCACGAGGAGGTTCTCGCTGTGCCGGCGCATCACGGTGGCGAAGTGGTCGAGCTTGAACAGGGTGGCCAGGCGGTCCGGGTCCTGCTCCCGCTCCTCCATCGACTCGATGACGCCGAGCTGGCGTTCGACCAGGCCGAGGGTGCGCAGTGCCAGGTTGACGTAGGTGGAGCCGACGCTCTGGCGGACCTGCTCCAGCCGGGCGGCGGACTCGGCGAGTTCGGCGCGCAGTTCCTCGCGGGCGTCGGCCATCTTCTGCCGCTGGCCGACCAGGTGCTTGCGGTCGGACTCCAGGGTGGTGACCCGCTCGGCCAGGGCGACGGCGTGCGCGTGCAGGGCGTTGACCGAGCGGACCGCCTTGGCGAACTCGTCGTTGCGGCCGGTGAAGGTGAGCGGTTCCTCGGCGGCCGGGTGCTCGGCCTCGGCGAGCCGGGCGGTGCCCCGGCGCAGTACCGACAGCGGGCGGGTGAGGCTGCGGGCCAGCGCGGTGGCGACGCCCACGGCGATCAGGATCAGCGCACCGAGCACGGCGATCCGGATCTCCAGCGCGGTGACGTCGTCGTCGCGCAACTGGGCCAGGTCCGTGCTGCGCCGCTCGTAGAGAGCGGACTCGGCGCCGCGCATGGCGTCGACCCGGGCCCAGAGCGCGGCGGACAGCTTGGTGACACTGGTGCCGAGGTCGTCGTCGGAGAGCGTCGGCTGGTCGGTCAGGGCGGCCAGGTACTTCTCGGCGCTGTCCACCTCGGGCCCGGTGACGGTGGCGTCGTAGCGCTCCTTGGCCGGCTCGGGGGCGCCCTCGCGGAAGTCGGCCAGGGCGGCGTCGGAGCGGACCCGGGCCTCCTGGGCGGCGGCGGCCAGCGCGGCGCGGGTCTTGGCGTCGGCGTCCGAGGTGGTGTTGGTCTCGGTGGGCAGGCCGGTGATCGGGTCGTACGAGGTCTGGGTACCGCTCGGCACGCTGAGCGCGGCGAGCAGCAGGCCGCGGGCGGCGGCGGCCTGCTGGACGGCGGAGTCCAGCTCGGCCAGCGCGTACGCCCCGGCGCCCGCGCGGGGCGGCATCTGCTCGGCCAGCTGTTCGGCGAGGCCGTGCAGTTCGGTGATGGCGGTGGAGTACGCGTCGTGCGCCTCCAAGGCGCTGGACTTGCCGGTGAGCGCGGCCCGGCGCAGCGCGGCGACGGCGTCCAGGTCCGCGCGCAGGGCGGCGGGCAGGTCGGGGTCGGCACGCAGTTCCTCGACCTGGCGGTCGACGCGCTTGCCGCGCTGCTCCGAGGGCGCCTTGGACTCGGGCCGGCCGGCGGCGATGTAGGGGGTGACCTCGTCGCGTTCGTCGGCCAGCGAGTGGGCCAGGGTGAGCGCGTCCTGGGTCTGCTCGGCGCGGGTCACCAGGTCCTGGGCGTCGCTGAGCTGCTCGGATGCGGTGATGACCGAGGGCGCGCCGGCGCCGGCGATCGCGGCGGCCACCACCAGGACGGCGACGATCAGCCGGTTGCGTACGTGGGTGGGCCGGCCCCGGCCCACGGTGGGGGCCACGACGGCCGGGGCGGGGGTCGCCGCGGGGTCCGGGGCGGGGGTGACGGGGGAGGTTCGCTCCGTACCCCCGGCGGGGGCCGTCTGCTTGCCTGTGCGACGAGGCCGCGTCTTCTGCACCGGTGCTCGCATTCCTGACTCGTGTACCCGTGGGGCCGGGTGGCGCTCCGTCAACCGGCCGGCCGGCCCGTACGTCCGTCTTCACGTCCGTGTTCGATCCGTACGGCCGTCTTCATCCGTCGACCGTGCCGGGCGCGCCGTCGGCCGTGGTCGGACGGGGCGGGACCCCCACCGGCTCCCGACCCTCCCAGTGCCCATGGGCACCGGGTGTGCAACACCTGGCCCGCCACCCGAAGGAGTGAACCCCGGAGGCGAGTTGGGGAGCAAGTTCCCGTGGCATGTTCGACGGGCTTGCCCCGGGGGCCGGTTGGACGTTCCCGGCGGGGCGGTGGCAGGATGTGCCGCCACGTGCCGCCGGAGTGCGGTATTCCGCCCCAAATCAGGCGCCTGACCTGCACGGCGGTGACGAAATCAGGCCACCGGCCGACACCTTGCGCCGGTCGTGAAGGACTCGTGCAGACTGATCGGATGCGTACGGATCTGGTCTCCGAACCCAGCACCTCCCGGCTGCCCAACGAGGACTTCGCGAGCGTCGCCCTCCCGGCCTCCGGACGGGGCGGCGTGGTGGTGCTGCTGGACGGGGTGACACCGCCGAAGGACGCGACGGGGTGCGTGCACTCGGTGCCGTGGTTCACCGCGCGCCTCGGCGGGGCACTGACCGAACTGACCGTTTCACTCCCGGATGTTCCTCTCGCCGACGCGCTGTCCCGCGCCATCGCGGTTACCGCCGAGGCGCACGCCAAAACCTGTGACCTTTCTCACCCGCGAACGCCGCAGGCGACGGTGGTCCTGGCCCGCTGGTCGCCGGCGCGGGTCGAGTACCTGCTGCTGTGCGACTCGGCGCTGCTGGTCGAGGCGCCCGACGGCACGGTCACGGCCCGCCTGGACGACCGGCTGGCCCGGCTGCCGCGCGCGGCCCGCGCCACGGACGCGCTGGTGGACGCGGACCTGCGGAACAAGGAGGGCGGCTTCTTCACGGCGGCGGCCGACCCCGCGGTGGCGGCGCGCGCGGTGACGGGGGAACTGCCGCGCGACGAGGTGCGGGCGCTGGCGGCGCTGAGCGACGGGGCGACGCGGTGGGTGGAGAAGTTCGGCGCGGGCGACTGGCCGGACCTGCTGCGGATCGTCCGCAAGGAGGGCGCCCAGCGCCTGGTGGACCGGGTGCGGGAGCTGGAACGGGCCGACACGGAGCGGGCGTTCCTGGGGCGCAGCAAGACGCATGACGACGCGACGGTGGTCTACGTGGAGTTGTGAAGGGGGCTTCGGAGTTCCCGCAGGGCACCGGCCCCGCGCCGGCTCACCTCGCCATCCCCCGGCTCACCTCGCCATCCCCCGGCTCACCTCGCCATCCCCCGGCTCACCTCGCCATCCCCCGGCTCACCTCGCCATCCCCCGGTTCAGCTCGTGCAGCAGCCGGGCCAGTTCGGACACCTCCCGGGGGTCCCAGTCGGCGAGGCGGCCGGCGTAGCGGGCCCGGCGGGCCTCGCGGACCCGGCGGACCCGGTCGCGGCCCTCCGGGGTGAGGTCGACCAGCCAGGCGCGGCCGTCGGCCGGGTCGGGCTCCCGGGCGATCAGCCGGAGCTCCTCCAGGGCGCGCAACTGCCGGGACATGGTCGCCTTGCCGACGCCGATGTAGGCGGCCAGCTCGGTGGCCCGCTGCCCGCCGCACTCCCCCAGCCGCACCAGCAGCCCGTACGCGGAGGACTCCAGGTCCGGGTGGACCTCGCGGGCCATCTCCGCCTGGTTGCCCCGGGCCCGGCGCAGCAGCACCGTCAGCTCGCGCTCCAGGGCGAGGAAGCCGGGCTGGTCCACGTCCTTGCCGGCCGCCTCGGATTCAGCTTGCCGTCCGCCGCCGTTCCCGTTCTCGTGCACGTCAGTCCCTGCCTCGGTTTTCCCGGTCCTGAAAGTTTCCGCCGTACGCCGCCATCGCCGCAGTTCGGCAAGTATTTCGCAGGCTTGGACCAACGGCGGCTGCCGGACCCTCTTCCGGCGGCGGGTCTACGTGCGTAGCGTCTGCCGCGCGCACCCGCAGTGGCATGTTCACACCACTCTCGAGCACCACGAGCCTCGGAGGCCCGTCATGCCCGTGCACAGACCCGGTCCGGCCCGCGGCCGGCGCCTCGCCGCCGTCGGCGCCCTGCTCGCCGCCTTCTCGCTCCTTCTCGCCCTCCCCTCCGCCGCCGCCGACACCCCGGTCCGCGGCTCCGCGTACCTGGGCATGGGGGTCCCGGCCCACGACGGGGAGCACGGCACGCCCGTCCCCGGTGACGCCACCCAGACCGAGGGCGTCGACGTCTCCAGCCACCAGGGGAACGTCGCCTGGTCGACGCTGTGGAGCAGCGGCGTCAAGTGGGCCTACGCCAAGGCCACCGAGGGGACGTACTACACGAACCCGTACTTCGCCCAGCAGTACAACGGCTCCTACAACGTGGGCATGATCCGCGGCGCGTACCACTTCGCCACCCCGGACACCACCAGCGGCGCCGCCCAGGCCAACTACTTCGTCGACCACGGCGGCGGCTGGTCCCGGGACGGCAGGACGCTGCCCGGCGTGCTGGACATCGAGTGGAACCCGTACGGGGCCTCCTGCTACGGCAAGACGCAGAGCCAGCTGGTCAGCTGGATCCGCGACTTCCTGACCACCTACAAGGCGCGCACCGGCCGGGACGCCGTCATCTACACGGCGACCAGCTGATGGACCGAGTGCACCGGCGACCACAGCGGCTTCGCGACCGCCAACCCGCTGTGGGTGGCCCGGTACGCCTCGGCGGTGGGGACGCTGCCGGCCGGCTGGTCGTACTACACGATGTGGCAGTACACCTCGTCCGGACCGACGGTCGGGGACCACGACAAGTTCAACGGCGCGCTGGACCGCGTGGTCGCGCTCGCCAACGGCTGAACACCGCGCGGGGCCCCCGGCAGGCAGCCGGGGGCACCGCGCCCGTCCGTCAGGCCGCGACCGGCACCTCGCTGGTGGCCGGTGCCAGCGCCAGTTCCAGGACCTGGCGGACGTCCGAGACGGCGTGGACGTCGAGCTTGTCCAGGATCTCGGCCGGGACGTCGTCCAGGTCGGGTTCGTTGCGCTTGGGGATGATCACCGTGGTCACCCCGGCGCGGTGCGCGGCGAGCAGCTTCTGCTTCACCCCGCCGATCGGCAGGACGCGGCCGGTCAGTGAGACCTCGCCGGTCATCGCCACGTCGGTGCGGACCAGCCGGCCGGACAGCAGGGAGGCGAGGGCCGTGGTCATGGTGACGCCCGCGCTCGGGCCGTCCTTGGGGACCGCGCCCGCCGGGAAGTGGATGTGCACGCCCCGGTCCTTCAGGTCGGCCACCGGCAGTTCCAGTTCGGCGCCGTGCGAGCGCAGGAAGCTCAGGGCGATCTGCGCACTCTCCTTCATCACGTCCCCGAGCTGTCCGGTCAGGGTCAGGCCCGCCGCGCCGGTCTCCGGGTCGGCCAGCGACGCCTCCACGTAGAGGACGTCGCCGCCCGCTCCGGTGACCGCGAGGCCGGTGGCCACGCCCGGCACCGAGGTGCGGCGCTCGGCCGGGTCCTGGGCGGACTCGGGCACGTGGTGCGGCCGCCCGATCAGGTCCCGCAGGTCGTCCGCGCCGACGGTGAACGGCAGCTTCCGCTCGCCCAGTTCGTGCTGGGCCGCCACCTTGCGCAGCAGCCGGGCGATGGACCGCTCCAGGGTGCGCACGCCCGCCTCCCGGGTGTACTCCCCGGCCAGCCTGCGCAGCGCGCCCTCGTCGATCGTCACCTCTTCGCTGTCCAGGCCGGCCCGCTCCAGCTGGCGCGGGAGCAGGTGGTCGCGGGCGATGACGACCTTCTCGTCCTCGGTGTAGCCGTCGAGCCGGACCAGCTCCATGCGGTCGAGCAGGGCTTCCGGGATGGCCTCCAGGACGTTGGCGGTCGCCAGGAACACCACGTCGGAGAGGTCGAGTTCGACCTCCAGGTAGTGGTCGCGGAAGGTGTGGTTCTGGGCCGGGTCGAGGACTTCGAGGAGGGCCGCCGCGGGGTCGCCGCGGAAGTCGGAGCCCACCTTGTCGATCTCGTCCAGGAGCACCACCGGGTTCATCGAGCCGGCCTCCTTGACCGCCCGCACGATCCGGCCGGGCAGCGCGCCGACGTAGGTACGGCGGTGGCCGCGGATCTCGGCCTCGTCGCGGACGCCGCCGAGGGCGACCCGGACGAACTTGCGGCCCATCGCGTGGGCGACGGACTCGCCGAGGCTGGTCTTGCCGACGCCGGGCGGGCCGACCAGGGCCAGCACCGCGCCGCCGCGCCGGCCGCCGACGACGCCGAGGCCCCGGTCGGCGCGGCGCTTGCGGACGGCCAGGTACTCGGTGATCCGCTCCTTCACGTCCGCCAGGCCCGCGTGCTCGGCGTCCAGGACCGACTGGGCGCCCTGGATGTCGTACTCGTCCTCCGTCCGCTCGTTCCACGGCAGTTCCAGGACCGTGTCCAGCCAGGTGCGGATCCAGGAGCCCTCGGGCGACTGGTCGCTGGCGCGCTCCAGCTTGTCGACCTCCTTGAGGGCGGCCTCGCGGACCTTCTCCGGCAGGTCGGCGGCCTCGACCCGGGCCCGGTAGTCGTCGGACTCCTCGCCCTCCTGGTCGCCGTTGAGCTCGCGCAGTTCCTTGCGGACGGCTTCGAGCTGGCGGCGCAGCAGGAATTCGCGCTGCTGCTTGTCGACGCCCTCCTGGACGTCCTTGGCGATGGTCTCGGCGACGTCCTGTTCGGCGAGGTGCTCGCGCAGCTGGGCGGTGGCCAGCTTGAGGCGGGCCACCGGGTCGGCGGTCTCCAGGAGTTCGGTCTTCTGGGCGGTGGTCAAGAACGGCGAGTAGCCGGAGTTGTCGGCGAGCGCCGAGACGTCCTCGATGGCCTGGACCCGGTCCACCACCTGCCAGGCGCCGCGCTTGCGCAGCCAGGCGGTGGCCAGCGCCTTGTACTCCTTGACCAGTTCGGTCACCTGGCCCGGCAGCGGCTCGGGCACGGTCTCGTCGATCCGGGTCCCCTCGACCCACAGCGCGGCGCCGGGGCCGGTGGTGCCGGCGCCGATCTTCACCCGGCCGCGGCCGCGGATCAGCGCGCCGGGGTCGCCGTCGGCCAGCCGGCCGACCTGTTCGACGGTGCCGAGCACGCCGGTGCTCGCGTAGGTGCCGTCGACGCGGGGCACCAGCAGGACCTTCGGCTTGCCGGGCTCGTCGCGGGCGGCGGCCTGCGCGGCCTCCACCGCGGCCCGGACCTCGGCGTCGTTCAGGTCGAGCGGGACCACCATCCCGGGCAGCACGACCTCGTCGTCGAGCGGCAGCACGGGCAGGGCGAGCGATGTGAACGGCGTGGACTCAGCAGCCATGATCTCCCCTTCGGCAGTCAAGTTGAGTTGCTTGCACTCAAGTACATCGACTCAATGCCCGGGAGACGCCGGATGTTCCCCGCCCGGCGTTCGCTGTGAGCGATCAAGGCCCACGAGACGCCGGACGGCGGATGTCAGGATGCCGGGATGTCGGTCCACGCAATTCCCGAACCCCCGGTGGTCCTGGACCGCCGCGAGGGGCCGTACGGCGAGGTCGTGCTGCGCAGGCACGGCGAACTGCTCCAGATCATCGCCAACGGCTGCTTCCTGATGGACACCTCCGACGGGCGCTCGGAGCGGCTGCTGGTCGACGCGGCGCTGGCGGCGCTGCCCGCGAGGCGCGCGGACCCGCAGGTGCTGATCGGCGGCCTGGGCGTCGGCTTCTCGCTCGCGCACGCCGCCGCCGACCCCCGCTGGGGGCGGATCACCGTGGTCGAACGCGAACCGGCCGTCATCGGCTGGCACCGGGACGGCCCGCTGTCCGCGCTGACCCGCGAGGCACTGGCCGACCCGCGCACGGAGATCGTCGAAGCCGACCTCGTCGCGTACGTCAATGAGACATCCGACACACACCCCGCCAGCTACGACGCCCTGTGCCTCGACATCGACAACGGCCCCGACTGGACCGTCACCGAGGGCAACGAAGGGCTCTACGGACCGTCCGGACTGGCGGACTGCGCACGGCTGTTGAGGCCCGGCGGAGTACTCGCCGTGTGGTCCGCGCAGCCCTCCCCCCTTTTCGAAGAAACCTTGCGTAATGCCGGGTTCCAGCAGGTGCGTACCGAAGAGATCCGCGTTGCCCGGGGCGTTCCGGACGTCGTGCACATCTGCGTCGGACCTGGATAGCAAAGGCCCGGTGACTCCCCGTACGCTGCTGCTCTGACGCGGTTCATTCAAGCGTCGAGCGCAGTCATGGGATCACCCCACGGATTCCGTAAAGCACACCTCAGGGGCGGGCGATGGAGCAGACACACACCTCCCACAACGGCACGGCGACCGCTACGCAGGGCGCGCAGCGCCGGGTGCTGGTGGTGGAGGACGACCAGACGATCGTGGACGCCATCGCGACCCGCCTGCGCGCCGAGGGTTTCCTGGTGCAGACGGCGGGCGACGGTCCGGCCGCCGTCGACACCGCCGAGGCCTGGCAGCCCGACCTGCTGATCCTCGACATCATGCTGCCCGGCTTCGACGGCCTGGAGGTCTGCCGCCGGGTGCAGGCCGCCCGCCCGGTGCCGGTGCTGATGCTCACCGCGCGCGACGACGAGACGGACATGCTGGTCGGGCTCGGCGTCGGCGCCGACGACTACATGACCAAGCCGTTCTCGATGCGCGAGCTGGCCGCCCGGGTGCACGTGCTGCTGCGCCGCGTGGAGCGGGCCGTGGTCGCCGCCTCCACCCCGCGCAGCGGCATCCTGCGGCTGGGCGAACTGGAGATCGACCACGCGCAGCGCCGGGTGCGGGTGCGCAGCGAGGACGTGCACCTCACGCCGACCGAGTTCGACCTGCTGGTGTGCCTGGCGAACACGCCGCGCGCGGTGCTCTCCCGGGAGCAGTTGCTGGCCGAGGTGTGGGACTGGGCGGACGCCTCCGGCACCCGGACCGTCGACAGCCACATCAAGGCGCTGCGCCGCAAGATCGGCGCCGAGCGGATCCGCACCGTGCACGGGGTGGGCTACGCGCTGGAGACCCCGACGCCATGAGTGCGGGGCGGCAAGCCGCGCGGCGGAGCAGCGGTCCCCGGTCCGCCGGGGAGCCCTGGGGCGGCGTACGCCCGTTCTCGATCAAGACCAAGCTGGGCGCGCTGGTCGTCACCTCGGTGCTGATCACCACCGGACTGTCGGTGATCGCCGTGCACACCAAGACCGAGCTGCGCTTCATCACGGTGTTCTCGATGATCGCCACGCTGCTGATCACGCAGTTCGTGGCGCACTCGCTGACCGCGCCGCTGGACGAGATGAACGCGGTGGCCCGGTCCATCTCGCACGGCGACTACACCCGCCGGGTCAGCGAGAACCGCTGGGACGAGCTGGGCGACCTGGCCCAGACGATCAACCACATGGCCGACGACCTGGAGGCCCAGGACCGGCAGCGCAAGGAACTGGTGGCTAACGTCTCGCACGAGCTGCGCACCCCGATCGCGGGTCTGCGCGCCGTGCTGGAGAACATCGTCGACGGGGTCACCGAGGCCGACCCGGAGACCATGCGCACCGCGCTGCGGCAGACCGAGCGGCTCGGCCGGCTGGTGGAGACCCTGCTGGACCTGTCCCGGCTGGACAACGGCGTGGTGCCGCTGCGCACCCGCCGCTTCGAGGTGTGGCCGTACCTGTCCGGGGTGCTGAAGGAGGCCAACATGGTCGCCTCGGCCCGCGCGGGCATCGCCTCCGGCTCCGGCAACCACACCCGCAGCGACGTCCATCTGCGGCTGGACGTGGAGCCGCTGAGCCTGACCGCGCTGGCCGACCCGGAACGCATCCACCAGGTGGTCGCCAACCTGATCGACAACGCGGTCAAGCACAGCCCGCCGCACGGCCGGGTGACGGTGAAGGCGCGGCCGGGCGGGCTGCCGGACTCGCTGGAGCTGGAGGTGCTCGACGAGGGCCCGGGCATCCCCAGGTCGGAGTGGCACCGGGTGTTCGAGCGGTTCAACCGGGGCGCGGTGACCCGGCCGCACGGTCCCGGCAGCGACGGCGGCACCGGGCTGGGCCTGGCGATCGCCCGCTGGGCGGTGGACCTGCACGGCGGCCGGATCGGGGTGGCCGAATCCGAGCGCGGCTGCCGGATTCTTGTCACTCTCCCGGGCCTGTCTTCGACGCCGAGTTGACGTAGGGTGCTCATCGGAGCCACATGATCCACAGACGTTCGCGCTGACGGACACGTGTGATCAGGCGGAGGCCCGCGCCCACGGGGCGCCGGGCCCGCTCGAGCCTTCCCTCCTGACGCGGAACCACGCTTGTTTCCCGCCATTTCCAGCGCCGAAACACCTGCCGCGATGTGACTTACACGACGATGGCCCGGCCCGGCCTGACCTTCTCGCTCTTGGAGGCGTAGCCTTTATTCCCGCTGTCCATCACCTTGTGAAGCGGAAGAGGGCGGTTGCCGCCGTGTCGCCACAGTCCCCCAGTAACTCGAGCATCTCGACCGACACCGACCAAGCGGGGAAGAACCCCGCCGCAGCGTTCGGTGCCAATGAGTGGCTCGTAGACGAGATCTATCAGCAGTACCTCCAGGACCCGAATTCGGTCGACCGAGCCTGGTGGGACTTCTTCGCCGACTACAAGCCGGGGGCGCCCGCCACCCCTGCCGCGTCGGGTACCGCGGCCGCGGGGGCCGCGGAGACCCCCGCGCCGGCTCCACAGGCCGCCCAGGCACCCGCCCCGGCCCCGGCTCCGGCCGCCGCCCCGGCGCAGCCCGCC